>NZ_JBNDHS010000005.1:0-175773 GCF_056755095.1 Rhizobium sp. SVR5-9E
TTGGATCGGTTGCTGCTGGCGCAGGCTATGTTGTCGGCTTCGGAAGCGATTTGAACGTCTTCGACCAGTTCACGCTCGGTAATAATGATATCCGCGGCTTCGAGAACAAGGGTATCGGCCCGCGTATTGCTGGCTCCAACGACGACCCGCTCGGCGGCACGACGTATTTCACCGTGTCGGCGGAAGCGACGTTCCCGATGCCGCTCTTCCCGCGTGACTTCGGTCTGCGCGGTGCGGTGTTTGCCGATGCCGGTACGCTTTTCGGCAACGACGTTACGCTGCGCGGCAACGATAAGTTGGAAGGCGACAATGCGGATCTCCGTGCGTCCGTGGGTCTCGGTATCGTCTGGCAGTCGCCGTTCGGCGCACTGCGCGTCGATTACGCGATCCCGGTCGTGAAGGAAGATTTCGACAAGACGCAGTACTTCAAGTTTGGCATCAACAACCAATTCTGATATCGGCAATCCAGAATCGAAAACTGGAGCTTTGCCGGTGGTGCAGAACAATTTTTTTCCGTCCGGAGATGGCGTCAGACTTTCGGAGCTGGCGCATCATCTCGGGGCGGAACTAGCCAATCCTGATAGCGGCGATGTCCTCATCCGCTCCGTAGCGCCGATCAACCGCGCGAAAGCGGGGGACCTTTGCTACATCATCTCGCGCAAGAGCCGTGCCGAGCTTGAAACCACTCAGGCCTCTGCGGTTCTTTGCGATCCTGCCATCAGTTCAGCCGTGCCGCCGCACATTCCGGTTCTGTTGTCGAAGAATCCGCATGCCGCTTTCGCCATCGCCGGCGGGCTCCTGCATCCGGAGGCGCTTCAGCCGGTCGCGCTCGTATCTTCCGCAACCGACGTTTCGCCGAGCGCAGTGGTCGATCCGACCGCGCGGCTCGAGCCGGGCGTGATCGTAGAGCCTTTTGCCGTCATCGGGGCCAACGCCGAAATCGGCCAGGGTACGCGTATCGGTGCCAGTGCCCTCATCGGCCCAGGAGTGAAGATTGGCCGCGATTGCACGATCGCGGGCGGCGCCAGCATTCTCTGCGCTCTGCTGGGCAACCGTGTGATCGTGCACAATGGCGCACGTATCGGCCAGGATGGCTTCGGCTACGCGCCAGGGCCGCAAGGCATGATCAAGATCGTTCAGATCGGCCGCGTCATTATCCAGGACAATGTTGAAATTGGCGCAAATACGACGATTGATCGCGGTACAATGGACGATACGGTGATCGGCGAAGGGACCAAGATCGACAATCAGGTCCAGATTGGCCATAACGTCAAGATCGGACGCCATTGCGCGATTGTTTCGCAGGTCGGCATAGCCGGCAGCACGATCATAGGAAACGGCGTTCAGATCGGCGGCCAGGCAGGACTTAATGGCCATATCGTGATAGGCGATGGCGCGCAGATCGCGGCAAAAAGCGGCGTCATCCAAAGCATTCCCGCCGGAGAGCGATACGGCGGCATTCCGGCGCGCCCGGTAAAAGATTTTCTTCGAGAATCTGCGGAAATAATGGCGCGCGCCGGCGCGCGGGCTCACAAGACTGGAGAGAAGAATGACTGAGGGGGCCAAAGCGTCGCTTTCGTCGGCGGACATCATGGAGATCATGAAGCTTCTGCCGCATCGCTACCCGTTTTTGCTGGTCGATAAGATCGTTGAGATCGACGGCGATGAATCCGCGATCGGCATCAAGAATGTGACGGCCAACGAGCCGCATTTCACCGGCCATTTTCCCGAATCGCCCATAATGCCCGGTGTTTTGCTGATTGAAGGCATGGCGCAGACGGCAGGCGCCATCTGTGCGCGCAAGGATGGAACGAACGGCAACCTGGT
This sequence comes from Rhizobium sp. SVR5-9E, assembly GCF_056755095.1. Classification (NCBI taxonomy): domain Bacteria; kingdom Pseudomonadati; phylum Pseudomonadota; class Alphaproteobacteria; order Hyphomicrobiales; family Rhizobiaceae; genus Rhizobium; species Rhizobium sp. SVR5-9E. The sequence goes on from NZ_JBNDHS010000005.1 coordinate 1,828, forward strand.
CTACTTCATGACCATCGACAATGCGCGTTTCCGCAAGCCCGTGATTCCGGGCGATCGGGTCGAGTTTCATGTGAAGAAGCAGAAGCAGCGCGGCAATATCTGGAAATTCCATTGCGACGCCAAGGTGGACGGCGGCCTGGTCGCGGAAGCCGATATCGGCGCGATGATCCTGCGCAGGGAAGATGCATGAGCACGATCGCCGCAAGCGCCCGCATCCATGCCATGGCTGTTGTCGAGGACGGCGCCGTGATAGGCGAAGGCGTGACGATCGGACCGTTCTGCCATGTTGGTCCCAAAGTCGTCCTTCACGATAACGTCGAGTTGCTGGCGCACGCTGTAGTGACCGGCAAGACCGAGATCGGCAAAGGCACGCGAATCTTTCCGATGGCGGTCATAGGCGGTGATCCGCAGAGTGTGCACCATGGCGGAGAAGAGACCACGCTCACCGTTGGTGAAAATTGCATCATCCGCGAAGGCGTGACGATGAATACCGGGACCGTCGATTTCGGCGGCAAGACGATCGTCGGCAACAACAACCTGTTCCTTGCCAATTCGCACGTCGCCCATGACTGCCAAGTCGGCAGCAACGTCATCATGTCGAATAATGTCATGCTTGCCGGGCATGTAACGATTGAGGATCGGGTTATTCTCGGCGGTGGATCGGCGGTTCATCAGTTCACGCGCGTCGGCCGTCAGGCCTTCGTCGGCGGCCTTTCCGCCGTCAGCTACGATGTCATCCCCTACGGCATGCTGAATGGAAATCCCGGCTTGCTCGGCGGTCTTAATGTCGTCGGCATGACGCGTGCCGGGATCGATCGCGCCGTCATCCATACAGTGCGGCGCGCCTACAAGGCGATCTTCGAGGGCTCCGGATCGATCCGCGACAACGCGGCGGCGATCCGCGACGAATACGCCGATTGCGAGCAAGCGATGCACATCCTCGACTTCATCGCCGCCGAGAGCGATCGCGCGTTGTCATCGCCGACACGAGGACAGAAAGGCTGACCCTTGTCTCCCGCCGGTGATACCGACAAAGGCCGTCTGGCGATCATTGCGGGGAACGGTCTTCTGCCCTCCTACGTCGCCGAGGCGGCGCGGGCAGCCGGCGAGAATCCATTTGTGATCTCGTTGAAGGGAGAGCTCGACCGGTCATGGGAGGGCTACGACCATGCGGTGATCGGCGTCGGTGATTTCGCGGCACTGGACGGACTTTTCAATCGTCACAACATCACCCGTGTGGTGATGTCGGGCGGCGTTCGCAGGCGTCCCGAATGGCGGGAGGTGCGGCCGACCTGGCGGACGATCGCGAAGATGCCGGCCGTGGTGCGGACCCTGCTTTCGGGCGGCGACGACACGGTGCTGCAGATGGTTATCAAGCTCATCGAGGATAACGGCCGCCGGGTCATTGGTGCGCAGGACATTGCGCCGGACTTGCTGGCGGCTGTTGGGTCGATCGGCGCCCTGTCGCCGGGAGAGGACGACAAAACCGATATCCTGAAGGCTGCACAAGCCGCCGAGGCGCTCGGCGCGCTCGACGTCGGGCAGGGTGCTGTCTCGGTCGGCGGGCGCATTGTGGCGCTGGAAGGCGTCGAGGGGACCGACGGCATGCTTGAGCGTGTTGCTGCGCTGCGGGCTGCCGGGCGGGTCTCGCCGCGCCGGCGCGGCGTACTGGTTAAGCTCTGCAAGCCGCAGCAGGATATTCGCGCCGACCTGCCGTCGATCGGGCTGTCGACCGTGACAAACGCGAAGAAGGCCGGGTTGGCGGGCATTGCCATTGAGGCCGGCCGCGCGCTTGTGCTAGATCGGCAGACAGTGATCAAGGCGGCCGACGAGGCGGGACTCTTTGTCTGCGGACTCGATCGCGGCTTGCCGTCATGGGGGCTGCAATGAAGCTCGCGATCGTCGCCGGTGAAGTTTCCGGAGATCTTCTCGGGGCCGATCTCGTGGCGGCGCTGAAGCGAAGACAGCCTGGAATCGAGTTGGTCGGCGTCGGCGGCGACGCGTTGGAGGCGCAGGGGTTAAGGTCGCTCTTCGACTTCTCCGAACTTTCGATCATGGGCATCACACAGGTGCTCGGTAAGCTTCCGAAGCTTGTTGCGCTCATCAGGCAGACGGCGGCTGCGATCATCGCGGCAAGGCCAGATGTTCTGGTCATCATCGACAGTCCCGATTTCACGCATCGCGTGGCTAAACGAGTCCGCGAAGCCTTGCCGGATTTGCCGGTCATCAATTATGTCTGTCCCAGTGTATGGGCGTGGAAAGAATATCGCGCGCAAGCGATGCTGGGCTATGTCGACCACGTGTTGGCCGTTCTGCCGTTCGAGCCACAAGTGATGGAGCGGCTGGGCGGGCCGCCGACGACCTATGTCGGTCACCGGTTGACGGCTGATCGGGATCTCGTCGCCGCGAGGGGCCGTCGCGTCGCGCGTGGGATTTCAGGCGACCGCCAGAAAACCATCATGCTGCTGCCCGGGTCGCGCTCGACAGAGATCACGAGGCTAATGCCCTATTTCGAGGCCGCCGTGAACGAGCTCGTTGCACGAAACGGCGGCATGCGTTTTGTCATGCCGACCGTCAGCCGCCGCGAAGCTGTCGTCCGCGAACTGGTCGGAAAGTGGAAGGTCCAGCCCGACATCCTGATCGGGAATGATGCAAAATGGCGCGCCTTTGGCGAGGCAGACGCAGCACTCGCCGCATCCGGCACAGTCGTCCTCGAGTTGGCTCTGACCGGCGTTCCGACCGTCTCGACATACAAGACGGACTGGATCATGACAATGCTGACCTCCCGGATAAAAACCTGGACGGCATCAATTCCAAATCTGATCGCCGACTACGCCGTGGTGCCGGAATATTTCAACGACGTCTTGCGCGGCGGCGGTCTTGCCCGCTGGATGGAGCAACTGTCGCAGGACACGCTGCAGCGGCGCGCGATGGTGGAGGGCTTCGACCTCGTCTGGCAGCGCATGCAGACCGAAAAACCGCCTGGCGAGCGGGCGGCGGATGTTGTTCTCGACGTTCTGGACAAGAAAAAACCCGGTCATCACTGACCGGGTTTTTTGTCGGGCGAGGCGGCTTAGCGCTTCGAAACCGGCACGTAATCGCGCTGCGGTTCACCCACATAAAGCTGGCGCGGACGGCCGATACGCTGCTGCGGATCTTCGATCATCTCGTTCCACTGGGCGATCCAGCCAACGGTGCGCGCCAGAGCGAAGAGAACGGTGAACATCGTCGTGGGGAAGCCCAGAGCCTTCAGCGTGATGCCGGAATAGAAGTCGATGTTCGGATAGAGCTTCTTCTCGATGAAGTATTCATCGGTCAGCGCAATGCGCTCGAGTTCCATCGCGACTTCGAGAAGCGGATCGTCCTTGATGCCAAGTTCGCCGAGAACTTCATGCGTCGTCTTCTGCATGATCTTGGCGCGCGGATCGTAGTGCTTGTAGACGCGGTGACCGAAGCCCATCAGGCGGAACGGATCATTCTTGTCCTTGGCACGGCCGATGTATTCCGGAATGCGGTCGACCGAGCCGATTTCCGAAAGCATGTTGAGCGCTGCTTCGTTTGCACCGCCGTGTGCCGGACCCCAAAGGCAGGCAATGCCGGCTGCGATGCAGGCAAACGGATTGGCGCCCGAGGAACCGGCGAGACGAACCGTCGAGGTCGATGCGTTCTGCTCGTGATCGGCATGCAGGATGAAGATGCGATCCATGGCGCGCGAGAGAACCGGATTGACGGTGTATTCTTCGCAAGGAACGGCAAAGCACATGCGCAGGAAGTTCGACGCATAGTCGAGATCGTTCTTCGGATAAACGAAGGGCTGGCCGATATGGTACTTGTAGGCCATGGCGGCAAGCGTCGGCATCTTTGCGATCATGCGCAGGCTTGCGACCATGCGCTGATGCGGATCGGTGATGTCGGTCGAGTCGTGATAGAAGGCCGACAGCGCGCCGACACAGCCGCACATCACAGCCATCGGATGCGCATCGCGGCGGAAGCCGGTGAAGAACCGCGACATCTGCTCATGCACCATCGTGTGATGCGTGACGCGATAATCGAAATCCTTTTTCTGAGCAGCCGTCGGCAATTCGCCGTAGAGCAGCAGATAGCAGACTTCGAGGAAGTCGCCATGTTCGGCGAGCTGTTCGATCGGATATCCGCGATGCAGCAGAACGCCTTCGTCGCCGTCGATATAGGTGATCTTTGATTCACAGGCCGCGGTCGAGGTAAAACCAGGGTCGTACGTGAAGGCACCGGTGTTTTTATAGAGTGCACCAATATCGATGACGTCCGGCCCGATCGTCCCGCTTTTCACGGAAAGATTGGCGGACTTCTCGCCGATTTTGATTGTTGCGCTTTGATCAGTCATGGTGATCCTCCAACTGGCGGGGGCGGCGCCATAAAAGCGCCACAGGGGTTAAGCGTCCTCAGCGATTGCTATATGATCGAGACGCTAATGCCAAGTTACCGTGACGTCATTTTGTGCATCGCAGTATCAACTTTTGGGCACTGCTGCGATGACAGAAATGCATAGCGGAAGCCGATGCTTGGCTCGGCTTTTTCAGGCTGCATGTGTTTGTCTTTTTTCCGTCATTTATTTATTGCTGAAACCCTCTCTAGACGGCATTCTGGTTGTATTTTAAGGCGCTGCCGGACTGGGGTACATGCCGGAGTTGAGAACGAGCGAAACGCACATCGGCTCGTCAGCAGGTGTTGCAGACAAGCTGCCGCGCGGACGTCTCCCCGCGCCGGTCGACGCTGCGCGATGGCACTTGCAGCGCACGCAAAACAATCGCCCGCGGCTAGCTGCCGTTCCCCAGATGCGCGTACATCTCCAGGCCTCTGTTCTGCGGATGGCGGGCGAGGAAACGGCGCATGGCGCACGGCTGCTGTTTGCGCCCGTCTTTCTGGGGCTGGGTGCGGCAATCTGGTTTGTCGCCGGCGGCGGCGTTTCAATGCGCTCCTCGGGCCTCTGCCTGTTTTTTATGCTTGCGGCGCTCGCCGTGACGAATCGCAACCGTGAGGTGCTGCGCGCTGTCCTGACGGCGCTTGCGCTCATCCTTTGCGGCATATTGGCCGCGCAATTCGAGACGCGGCGCGCGGCAACGCTGATGCTCGATTCCGCCGTGACCACGACGCTGACCGGCCGGGTCGAGCGGCGGGAAGGCGATGGCCGCGGCGGATGGCGTTACGTTCTATCTGTCCGGGCCACGGAGCAGCCGTTGTTGAAGCGGCCGCCGGCGCGGGTTACCGTCGTTGCACGAGGGCGGAAAGCCGAGTTCGAGACCGGCACCTGGCTGAAGGGCAGGGCGCGATTGACGCCCCCGGCCGGGCCAGCGCTCCCGGGCTTGAACGACTTTGCCGTCAAGACCTATTTTGACGGCATCGGCGCCAACGGCTTTTTCTATGGTGCGCCAGTGCCGGTGCCACCGGGGCAGGAGGACGCTCGAAATTTCGGCGAAAATTGGCTGGAATGGCTCTATCGCCTGCGCAGCAGTATTGGCGATCGCATAAGGTCGATCCTGCCCGGTGACACCGGTGCTTTTGCCGCCGCGCTGGTGACGGACGAGCGCCGGGCAATTTCCAGCGAGACGACAGAGGCACTCCGTCAGTCCGGTCTTGCCCATATCATCGCAATCTCCGGGCTCAACATGGCGCTGTCGGCGGGTATTTTCTTTGTCGGATTCCGTTCGATACTCAGCCTCTTTCCGGGTGTCGCTCAGGCCTATCCGACGAAAAAGATTGCGGCGGCGGGTGCTCTGGCGGCGGTGACGGCCTACTTCTTGATCTCAGGTTTTGCCGTTTCGGCCGAACGCGCCTTCATCATGATGGCAATCATGCTGGTTGCAGTCTTCTTCGACCGGCCCTCCATCAGCCTCCGCAATGTCGCGCTTTCGGCACTCCTCATCATCTCAATCTCGCCCTCCGAAATCATGGGTCCGAGCTTTCAGATGTCCTTTGCCGCCACTCTGGCGCTGGTCGCGGGATATGCGCTTTGGAAGGAGCGGCCGATGCGCGAAAGCCCTTTTTCAAAAATGCGATCGCTTCGGCTGTTGGTTTCCGTTTCCGGTTTTCTCGGCGGAATCCTGCTCACATCCGTCATCGGCGGCTTTTCGACAGCATTGTTCTCGATCGAGCATTTCCACCGGCTGACGGCCTACGGTCTGCCGGCCAACCTCGCGGCCATGCCGATCATTTCCTTCGTCATCATGCCTGCAGGCCTGCTTGCCATGCTGCTGATGCCCTTCGGGCTAGACGTGCTGCCGTGGAAGGTGGTGGGTTTCGGTCTCGATCTCGTAATCGCGGTTGCCAAGACGGTGTCGTCCTGGGGCGGCGACATCGGCGTGGGCAGGCTGCCCGGCTGGTATTTTCCGGCAGCGGTCGCCGGCTTCCTGCTGCTCACGCTGCTGCGCACCCGGCTTAGGCATATGGGAACAGCGATCATCGCCGGTTCAACGCTTGCCGTTGCGCTCATGCCCGGTAGAGCCGCGCCAGATGTCGTGATTGCCGAAGATGGAAGTCTTGTTGCAATCGTCAGGCAATCCGCTCTCGCCTCCAACCGCGAACGCCCGCCGGATTTCATTTTCGACCAGTGGAAACGAGCGCTGGTTATCGATGACCACCGGCCGCCAAAATTGCTTGATACCGCCTCGGCCCCGCCTTCGGCAAAAGACGGGGAGAGATTGAGGCTTTCTCCGACGCAACAGGAAGAAGCAAGAGATGCGATGCGGAACGCCGCTTCGGCAGGCCATTTCACCTGCGTCAAAAAAGCCTGGTGCACGGCAGAGCTCGAGAACGGCTCCATCCTCGCAGTGATCGAAAATGCGGCCTATTTCGGCCCGGCTTGCGACACAGCGGATATCGTCGTGACGCCGGTCAAGCTGCGGTCCGGCACCTGCCGATCCGGAGCAATGCTGTTTACCGGCGAAACCCTGAGGAAAACCGGCGCCGTCGAGTTACGCTTTGGAAACGGCGCCGCAGACGTCACAACCGCTTTCGAAACACTCGACCGCCCCTGGAGCCGGCACCGCGCCTATGATTGGCGCAGTGGCACATTTGCCGGGGATGCGTTGCCGGTTAGTGATAGCGGCGAATGAGGCCGACGAGCTTGCCTTGAACCTTGACGCGGTCCGGCCCGAAGATACGTGTCTCATATGCCGGGTTTGCGGCTTCAAGCGCGATCGAGGCTCCCTTGCGGCGGAACCGCTTGAGGGTCGCTTCCTCGTCATCGACCAGTGCGACAACGATGTCGCCGGGGTTTGCGGTATTTGAATTGCGGATAATGACCGTATCGCCGTCGAAGATGCCGGCGTCGATCATCGAATCGCCCTTGACCTCAAGTGCGTAGTGCTCGCCCGACCCCAGCATATCGGCGGGGACGGTGATGTCGTGGGTATTGTTCTGGATTGCCGAGATCGGCACGCCGGCCGCGATGCGGCCCATGACGGGAACGGAAACAGCACTGTTGTTGTCTTCGTTCGCCGGCTTCGGCGGGGCTGCTACCGGCTGCGGTTTGCCGAGGCTACCCTCGATGACGCTTGGCGAAAAGCCGCGGCGCGGCTGAATGCTCGGGCTGTAGGCCTCCGGAAGCTTGATCACCTCAAGTGCGCGAGCCCGGTTCGGTAGGCGACGAATGAAACCACGCTCCTCAAGCGCCGTAATCAGGCGGTGGATGCCGGATTTGGAGGCGAGATCCAGCGCATCCTTCATTTCGTCGAAGGATGGCGGGACGCCGGATTCTTTCATCCGCTCATGAATAAAGAGGAGAAGCTCCTGTTGTTTGCGCGTCAGCATCGAAGTTTAACCCCAGATTCGTGAAACAAAGCCAGAACAGACACTATATGTTCCATATGTGTTCCGCAAGTACCTAAATTTCGGTAAAACTTTTTCTGAAGTGCATTCATTTTGGGACTTTTTGTTTGCCGGGTCACCGCTTGCAGCTTGCATCGGGGGAACAGGCCGCGCAAATCTGGAGCACTGGAAAAATGGAGACGCGCCCGATGCCTCATCCACTGGATCACCTTGTCCTACCGGTCACGGACATCGACCTGGCGCGCGAGCGGCTGGGAAGGCTGGGATTTACCATTGCGCCAGAGGGCGGCCACCCGTTCGGAACGGAGAACGCTTGCATCTTCTTTGCCGACAAGACCTATCTCGAGCCGCTTGGTATCGAGAATGCGAAGAAATGTGAAACATCCGTGCGCGGGGGCAATGTTTTTGTGGCGCGCGACCAGGCTTTTCGCTTCCGGTGCGGCAATGACGGGTTTTCTGCGGTCGCTTTTAGCACAGAGGATGCGGACGCCGATCATTCTGCCTTCATGAATGCCAGGCAGAGCGGCGGCGACATGCTGGAGTTTTCGCGTCCGATCGAAATGCCGGATGGCTCGCAATCGACCGGCGCCTTCAAGCTCGCTTTTGCGGCCGATCTCAGGGCGCCGGATTTCTTTCTCTTTGCCTGCCAGCGCATCAATGCCTTTCCCGCCAACCATGACGCGCTGGAAAAACACGAAAATGGCGTAGCCGGTATTCGGGAGGTCGTGCTAAGCGCGCCGGAGCCAGAAGCGTTTGGCTCTTTCGTCCAACTGGCGGCGTCCGGGGCAAAGGTAGAGAGCACCAGTTTCGGCCTCGCAGTCACAACTCCCAACGTCAAAATCAGTCTGCTGTCTCAGGAGGGGATGGAAGCCTATTTCGATGTCGCACAGCCGTTGGCCGACAAGGGGCTCCGCGGCAGCGCCATCGTTTTCCGCACCCGAGATATTACCGTGACAGAGGCCCTTCTGGCTGCTAACGGGATGACCTATACACGCATCAGCAACAGAGTTCTGGTGAAGCCTGCGCCCGGCCAGGGTGCAATCTTCGCCTTTGAGGAGACCCCATGAGCAATACCAACTCCGAAGTCGCAGTCGGCGAAGGCGCCGGGCGCGTTGTGTTTTCCAACAGCGGCCGGCTGTCGCTGATTGCCGGTCCCTGCCAGATGGAAAGCCGCGAGCACGCCTTCATGGTCGCCGGCGTTTTGAGCGAACTCTGCAAGAAGCTCGGCATCGGCCTCGTTTACAAGTCGTCCTTCGACAAGGCGAACCGCACGTCGCTTTCCGCCCAGCGCGGCATCGGGCTTGAAACGTCGCTGGAAGTCTTCGCCGATCTGAAAAAGGAGTTCGGTTTTCCGGTGTTGACCGATGTCCATACGGAAGAGCAATGCGCGGAAGTCGCTACGGTGGTCGATATCCTGCAGATCCCTGCCTTCCTCAGCCGTCAGACGGACCTTCTGGTAGCCGCCGCCAAGACTGGCCGGGCAATCAACGTCAAGAAGGGCCAGTTCCTGGCGCCGTGGGATATGAAGAACGTCCTCGGCAAGCTGAATGCGACCGGCAATCCGAACATCCTGCTTTGCGAGCGCGGTGCCTCCTTCGGCTACAACACGCTGGTTTCCGACATGCGCTCACTGCCGATCATGGCGGCGATGGGCGCGCCGGTGATTTTCGACGCTACCCATTCGGTGCAGCAGCCGGGCGGGCAGGGTGGTTCGTCAGGCGGGCAGCGCGAATTCGTGGAAACGCTGGCGCGCGCCGCTGTCGCCGTCGGTGTTGCCGGCGTCTTCATCGAGACACATGAGAATCCCGACAACGCCCCGTCCGACGGCCCGAACATGGTCCATCTGAAGGACATGCCGCGGCTTCTCGAAAAGCTGCTGGCGTTCGACGCAATCGCGAAGAACTGACGTTCAAAAGTCTGACATGATCGTGTAATAGGCCACGTACGATCGCTGCAGCGGAGGACGCTCAAAGCGCCATTGTAATTTGCGCGTCTTCGATTAAGACGATTTCAAACGATTTAACCGCCACCGAGCAGGAGAAACCATGACTGCAATTACCGACATTATTGCCCGCGAGATTCTTGACAGCCGTGGCAATCCGACCGTTGAAGTCGATGTCTATCTCGAAGACGGCAGCATGGGCCGGGCGGCGGTGCCGTCGGGCGCTTCGACCGGCGCCCACGAAGCCGTTGAAGTTCGCGACGGCGGCAAGCGCTATCTCGGCAAGGGCGTGGAAAAGGCCGTCGAGGCCGCCAATACCGAAATCTTCGATGCGATCGGCGGCATCGACGCCGAGAACCAGATCCAGATCGACAACATCATGATCGAACTGGATGGCACGCCGAACAAATCGCGCCTCGGCGCCAATGCCATCCTCGGCGTATCGCTCGCCGTCGCCAAGGCCGCCGCCCAGGCTGCCGGTCTGCCGCTCTACCGCTATGTTGGCGGCGCCAGCGCCCATCTGCTGCCCGTCCCGATGATGAACATCATCAACGGCGGCGCCCATGCCGACAACCCGATCGACTTCCAGGAATTCATGATCCTGCCGGTTGGCGCCGATTCGATCCGCGAAGCTGTGCGCATGGGTTCGGAAGTGTTCCACGTCCTCAAGAGGGAACTGTCGGCTCAGGGCCACAATACCAACGTCGGCGACGAAGGCGGTTTTGCACCGGGTCTGAAGAGTGCGCCCGAAGCCCTCGATTTCATCATGAAGTCGATCGAGAAAGCCGGCTACAAGCCGGGTGAAGACATTTTCCTCGGTCTCGATTGCGCCTCGACCGAATTCTTCAAGGACGGCAAGTACGTGCTTGAAGGCGAGGGCCGCACGCTGGAATCCGGCGCCATGGCCGAATACCTCGCCGAACTCGTCGGCAAGTATCCGATCATCTCCATCGAAGACGGCATGGCTGAAGACGATTGGGACGGCTGGAAGGCTCTGACCGACCTTGCAGGCAAGACGTGCCAGCTGGTTGGCGACGATCTCTTCGTCACCAACTCGGAGCGCCTGCGTGACGGCATCCGCATGGGTGTCGCCAATTCGATCCTCGTCAAGGTGAACCAGATCGGCTCGCTGACGGAAACGCTGGATGCGGTCAACACCGCGCATAAGGCGGCTTATACCGCCGTCATGTCGCACCGCTCGGGCGAAACCGAAGATTCCACGATTGCCGATCTCGCGGTTGCCAGCAACTGCGGTCAGATCAAGACCGGCTCGCTGTCGCGCTCCGACCGTCTGGCGAAGTACAACCAGCTGATCCGCATCGAAGAGGGCCTCGGCCCGCAGGCCCGCTATGCCGGCCGTTCGATCATCCGCGGCTGATTGCGCTTAGAACTCAACGATTTGAAACCCGCGTCCGACCGGCGCGGGTTTTTCTTGTCCGGAAAATTCATAGTCAACGGACGGTTAATCTCTCGGGGGTAGGCTGATCGGACTAGGTAATGCGTCAGAGCAAGTGTGCGTATGTGGACAAAGCATCATAAGAAGAAAAAGATCGGCCGTTTGGTCGTTCCGGCGATGACCGTCGCCTTTCTCTCCTACTTCGGCTATCATTGCATTCACGGCGACTACGGTCTGCGCGCGACGGAAGTGTTCGAACAGCGCCGCATTGCCCGCGAACGCGATCTCGCGGCGCTCAAGGCGAAGCGCGAACATCTCGAGCAGCAGGTCGCGCTGTTGAGCGACGGCTCGCTGGACAAGGATATGCTGGATGAAAAAGCGCGCTACCAGCTGAATATGTCGCGCGCCGACGAGATCGTGATCTTCAATTCCTACGCCAATTAACCGAAAATCGGTTAATCGACGATTTTTGAGTATTATCAGTAGTTTACCTCAGAATACGAGCCATGCATTTATGGCATTGCTGTGGCTATATTTCTTCCCTATGGTACGCGCCACCCAATAAACGACAAACCCATAGGGAGGGTTGAATGGCGCCGCGAAAGAACGCGACCGTTTCCAGCCGTAAAGCCAGCACAAAATCCGTAGCCAAGGCCTCTAATGGTGGCCCCGTTGCTGATTTCAATCGCGACGAGGAGCTCAAAGCCTATCGCGAGATGCTTCTGATCCGCCGTTTTGAGGAAAAGGCCGGCCAGCTTTACGGCATGGGTTTTATTGGTGGTTTCTGTCACCTCTACATCGGCCAGGAAGCCGTCGTCGTCGGCATGCAGATGGCGCAGAAGGAAGGCGACCAGGTTATCACCGCGTATCGTGACCACGGCCATATGTTGGCAACCGGCATGAACGCGCGCGGCGTCATGGCGGAACTGACCGGACGCCGGGGCGGCTATTCCCGAGGGAAGGGCGGCTCCATGCACATGTTCTCCAAAGAGAAGAACTTCTACGGCGGCCACGGCATCGTCGGCGCACAGGTTTCGCTGGGCACCGGTCTCGCTTTCGCCAACAAGTATCGTGGCAACGACTCTGTGAGTGTCGCCTATTTCGGCGACGGTGCTGCAAACCAGGGCCAGGTTTACGAGAGCTTCAATATGGCAGCACTCTGGAAGCTGCCGATCATCTATATCGTCGAAAACAACCGTTATGCCATGGGCACCTCGACGGCCCGCGCGACGGCACAGTCGAACTACTCGCTGCGCGGCTCGGGCTTCGGCATTCCGGGCATCCAGGTTGACGGCATGGATGTCCGCGCCGTCAAGGCAGCTGCGGACGAGGCTCTGGAGCATTGCCGTTCCGGCAAGGGCCCGATCATCCTCGAAATGTTGACCTACCGCTATCGCGGTCACTCGATGTCCGACCCGGCGAAGTACCGCTCGAAGGAAGAAGTGCAGAAGATGCGCTCCGAGCAGGACCCGATCGAGCAGGTAAAGGCCCGTCTTATCGAGAAAGGTTGGGCTTCCGAAGACGATCTGAAGGCGATCGACAAGGACGTCCGCGATATCGTCGCCGACAGCGCCGATTTCGCCCAGAACGATCCGGAGCCGGATGCATCCGAGCTCTACACCGACATTCTGCTTTAATCGGGGAGGGAACCCATGCCTATCGATATTCTCATGCCCGCCCTCTCTCCGACGATGGAAGAAGGCACGCTTTCCAAGTGGCTCAAGAAGGAAGGTGACAAGGTCACCTCCGGCGACGTGATCGCCGAGATTGAAACCGACAAGGCGACGATGGAAGTCGAAGCCGTTGACGAGGGCGTTATCGGCAAGCTGCTGGTTCCGGCCGGCACTGAAAACGTCAAGGTCAATGCCAAAATCGCGGTCCTCCTGCAGGATGGCGAGTCGGAGTCCGACATTTCGGCCGCTCCTGCTGCCCAGCCCGCGCCGGCCGCTGCCGCTCCGCAAGTCGAAGAGAAGCCTGCCGCCGCTGCCCCGGTTCCCGCTGAGCCGAAGGCGACCGTTCCGAGCGATCCGGACATCCCGGCCGGCACCGAAATGGTGTCGATGACCGTTCGTGAAGCATTACGCGACGCGATGGCCGAGGAAATGCGCGCCGACGACAGCGTCTTTGTCATGGGTGAGGAAGTTGCCGAATACCAGGGCGCCTACAAGGTGACCCAGGGCCTTCTGCAGGAATTCGGCGCGCGCCGCGTCGTCGATACCCCGATCACCGAGCACGGCTTTGCCGGCGTAGGCGTCGGTGCTGCGATGGCCGGCCTGAAGCCGATCGTCGAGTTCATGACCTTCAACTTCGCCATGCAGGCGATCGACCAGATCATCAACTCCGCTGCCAAGACGCTTTACATGTCCGGCGGCCAGATGGGCGCTCCGATTGTCTTCCGCGGCCCGAACGGCGCCGCTGCCCGCGTTGCCGCGCAGCACAGCCAGGACTATGCCGCATGGTACAGCCATGTTCCGGGCCTCAAGGTCGTCATGCCCTACACGGCGGCAGACGCGAAGGGCTTGCTCAAGGCGGCGATCCGTGATCCGAACCCGGTCATCTTCCTTGAAAACGAAATCCTGTACGGCCAGCACTTCGACGTTCCGAAGCTCGACAACTTCGTGCTGCCGATCGGCAAGGCGCGCATCCATCGTCCAGGCAAGGACGCGACCGTCGTTTCGTGGGGCATCGGGATGACCTATGCCACGAAGGCCGCGGCTGAACTCGAAAAGCTCGGCATCGACGTCGAACTGATCGATCTTCGCACCATCCGTCCGATGGACCTGCCTGCTGTCATCGAATCGGTCAAGAAGACCGGGCGTCTGGTTACCGTCGAGGAAGGCTATCCGCAGTCGTCCGTCGGTACCGAAATCGCCACGCGCGTCATGCAGCAGGCCTTCGATTATCTCGATGCGCCGATCCTGACGATTGCCGGCAAGGACGTTCCGATGCCCTACGCCGCCAATCTCGAGAAGCTGGCCCTGCCGAACGTCGGCGAAGTCGTCGATGCCGTGAAGGCCGTTTGCTACAAATAAGGGGAGGGTATTTTCGATGCCTATCAACATCACAATGCCTGCCCTTTCTCCGACGATGGAAGAAGGCAATCTGGCTAAGTGGCTCGTCAAGGAAGGCGACACCGTCAAGTCCGGCGATGTGATCGCTGAGATCGAGACCGACAAGGCGACGATGGAAGTCGAAGCCGTCGATGAAGGCACGGTTGCCAAGATCGTCGTTCCGGCCGGCACCGAAGGCGTCAAAGTCAACGCGCTGATCGCCGTTCTTGCCGGTGAAGGCGAAGACGTTGGTGCTGCGGCGAGCGGTGCTGGTTCCGCTGCACCGGCTCCGAAGGCTGAGGCCGCTGCCGCGCCCAAGGCCGAAACCGCTCCGGCGCAGTCCGCGCCTGCGGCGGCTCCGGTACCGGCAGCAGCCCCTGCGGCAGCGTCGGTCGATGCCAATCGCACCTTCTCCTCGCCGCTCGCACGGCGCCTCGCAAAGGAAGCCGGGATCGATCTCTCCGCGGTTGCCGGCTCCGGTCCGCACGGTCGCGTCGTCAAGAGCGACGTCGAAGCCGCCGTTGCCGGTGGTGGCGCCAAGGCCGCACCGGCTGCTGCCGCTGCACCGCAGGCTGCCGCAGCGCCGGCTCCCGTCGCCAAGGGCGCTTCCGAGGAGGCTGTTCTCAAGCTCTTCGAGCCGGGCTCCTACGAGCTCGTGCCGCACGACGGCATGCGCAAGACGATCGCCCGCCGTCTGGTGGAATCGAAGCAGACTGTTCCCCACTTCTACGTCACCGTCGATTGCGAGCTCGATGCGCTGCTGGCGCTTCGTACCCAGCTCAACGACGCTGCGCCGAAGTCGAAGGACGGTGTTCCGGCCTACAAGCTCTCCGTCAACGACATGGTCATCAAGGCCATGGCGCTCGCGCTGCGCGATGTTCCGGATGCCAACGTCTCCTGGACCGAGAACAACATGGTCAAGCACAAGCATGCCGATGTCGGCGTCGCCGTGTCGATCCCGGGCGGCCTGATCACTCCGATCGTCCGCAATGCGGAAACGAAGACGCTGTCGGTCATCTCCAACGAGATGAAGGATCTCGGCAAGCGCGCCAAAGACCGCAAGCTGAAGCCCGAGGAATACCAGGGTGGTACGACCTCGGTCTCGAACATGGGCATGATGGGCGTGAAGGATTTTGCTGCCGTCATCAACCCGCCGCATGCGACCATCCTTGCCGTCGGTGCGGGCGAGCAGCGCGTCATCGTCAAGAAGGGCGAAATGGCCATTGCGACCGTCATGAGCGTCACGCTTTCGACCGATCACCGTTGCGTTGACGGTGCGCTCGGTGCCCAGCTGCTGCAGGCCTTCAAGGGCTACATCGAAAACCCGATGGGCATGCTGGTGTAACGTGTGGTCGGCGGTCGGGCTTCTGTTGGATATCACTGGATTTGTTATCCTGTTTTACAATGGAAATTTTGCGCGCAACTTTAACAGGCTGGACGGCTTTGAGGTTTGGTCGTCCGATCGCGATGGAAAAGGCGGCGGCATGAGGGCTATTGAGAGAAATGAAAAGTTGCCGAAGGTACTCGACTATCTCGGCTTTGGAATGATCTTCTTTGGCTTCTTATTTCAGCTGATCGGCACGTTGCTCAGCCTTTGGACGATCGAGATATGACGAAGACCGTTCTTTGCTATGGCGACTCGCTGACCTGGGGATACGACGCCGAGACGATCGGCCGCCACGCCTATGAGGACCGCTGGCCGAGCGTGCTTCAGGCGGCGCTCGGCGGCGAGGCGCGTATCATTCCAGAGGGCTTGAACGGGCGGACCACCGCTTTCGACGATCACCTCGCCGATTGCGACCGCAACGGTGCGCGCGTCCTGCCGACAATCCTGCAGACGCATGCACCGCTTGATCTCGTCATTATACTGCTCGGGACCAACGACATGAAGCCGGTCGTGGCAGGTTCGGCTTTTGCCGCCTGCCAAGGCATCGCGCGTCTGGTTCGGCTGATCCGCAACCACGCCTGGCCCTTCGAACTCGACGGGCCGGATATTCTGATCGTGGCACCGCCGGCGATCTGCGCGACGGGCAATGTGCCCTTCGCAGCATCGTTCCCGGGCGGTGTTGAGGAATCGGCGAAACTCGCGACGCTTTATCGTGACCTTGCCGACGAACTCGGCTGCGGCTTCTTCGACGGTAACTCCGTCGCCAAGACGACGCCGATCGACGGCATTCATCTCGATGCCGAAAATACCCGCGCTCTCGGGCGCGGCCTGGAATCGATCGTGCGGATGATGCTGGGGCTCTGATCATGGCCTCCTTCGTCGCGCTGCGGCGGGCGGAACGGCGAGCGCGGCGGAGGCGGCGCAGACGCTGTGGCGCTTTTTGAAAAACAGCAGGAAACACGAGTGGGCGCTTTTGGCCCGCCACGCCCGATAACAAAGGCAGGAAAATATGGCTGAGAACTACGACGTCATCATCATCGGCTCCGGACCGGGCGGCTATGTCGCCGCCGTGCGCGCTGGTCAGCTGGGATTGAAGACCGCGATCGTCGAACGCGAGCATCTGGGCGGCATTTGCCTGAACTGGGGCTGCATCCCGACCAGGGCGCTGCTGCGTTCGGCCGAAATTCTCGATCATTCGAACCATCTGAAGGAATACGGCCTCGTTCTCGAGGGCACCGTCAAGCCGGATACCAAGGCCGTCGTCGCCCGCTCGCGCGCCGTTTCCGCCCGCCTGAATGCCGGTGTCGGCTTCCTGATGAAGAAGAACAAGATCGACGTCATCTGGGGCGAGGCGAAAATCACCAAGGCTTCGACCGGCGCTCAGCCAGGCGAAATCGTCGTCTCGAAGTCGTCCAAGCCGGTGGTCGAGCCGCAGCATCCGCTGCCGAAGAACATCAAGAGCCAGGAAGGCACCTATACCGCCAAGCACATCATCGTCGCGACCGGTGCTCGCCCGCGTTCGCTTCCCGGTATCGAGCCGGACGGCAAGCTGATCTGGACCTATTTCGAGGCACTGAAACCGGATGTCCTGCCGAAGTCGATGATCGTCATGGGCTCTGGCGCCATCGGCATCGAATTCGCGAGCTTCTATCTGTCGATGGGCGTCGATGTGACGGTGGTCGAAATCATGCCGACAGTCATGCCGGTCGAGGATGCGGAAGTGACCGCCATCGCCCGCAAGCAGCTGGAAAAGCGCGGCATGAAGATCTTCACGAGCGCCAAGGTGGCGAAGGTCGAAAAGGGCGCCAACAGCGTCACGGCGCATGTCGAGACCGCCGACGGCAAGGTGCAGCAGATCACCGCGGATCGCATGATCTCCGCCGTCGGCGTCCAGGGCAATATCGAGAATCTCGGCCTCGAAGCGCTCGGCGTGAAGACCGATCGCGGCTGCGTCGTCGCCGATGGCTACGGCAAGACGAATGTCCCGGGTATCTACGCGATCGGCGACGTCGCCGGCCCGCCGATGCTTGCCCACAAGGCGGAGCATGAAGGCGTCGTCTGTATCGAGAAGATCGCCGGCGTTCCGGGCGTTCATCCGACCGACAAGGGCAAGGTTCCGGGCTGCACCTACTGCCAGCCGCAGGTGGCTTCCGTCGGTCTGACGGAAGCCAAGGCCAAGGAATCGGGCCGTGAGATTCGCGTCGGCCGCTTCTCCTTCGTCGCAAACGGCAAGGCGATCGCGCTCGGCGAAGACCAGGGCCTCTGCAAGGTCATCTTCGACAAGAAGACCGGCGAACTCCTGGGCGCCCACATGGTCGGCGCTGAAGTGACCGAACTGATCCAGGGCTTCGTCGTCGCCATGAACCTGGAGACGACGGAGGAAGAGTTGATGCACACGATCTTCCCGCATCCGACCGTTTCCGAGACGATGAAGGAAGCGGTGCTCGACGCCTACGGCCGGGTGCTCAACGCTTGATAATTTCCTTTTCCGCCCTCTATCCCGGGTGGAAAAAACGAAAGGAAATCATCATGTCGATTGAGACGCAGGCCCTGCTCATCTTCCTCCTGATCGGCCTCGCCGCGGGCTTTCTCGCGAGCCTGGTCGTCGGTGGGGGCGGATTGATACGGTGCCTGCTGAGCGGCATTATCGGTGCGTTCGTGGGCGGGTTTCTGTTCAATGCCTTGGGCATATCGCTCGGTATTGAAAATGCGCTGGTCGTGCAGATCATTCACGCCACGGTCGGCGCCATCATCGTGGTGCTGATCGCTAGGGCGATAGCCTGAGGGTAGGGCGACTATGGAAGGTGTGGGCTGGATAGCGGCAATCATCATCGGCGGTCTTGCGGGCTGGCTCGCTGGCAAGCTGATGGAGGCGCGGTACGGCATTCTGTTGAACATCGTGCTCGGAATCGTCGGTTCGGTCGTCGCGACCGCCATTCTGGCGCAGTTCCACATCGAAGTGGCCGGAGGACGGCTCGGTTATTTCATCACCGGCTTTCTGGGCGCTTGCCTGCTGATATTCCTCGCGCGGCTCGTCCAGCGATAATGCGCGCGGCTCAATTGTAAGAGCCGGGCAAAAAGCTTATGTGCAGACTGATGAAGCCGCATGGGGCGGCGGAAAGTTGAAACTGCAATGGTAACCATTCTCGACACGATCAATCCCGACGCCAAGCGCGTGCGGCATCCGGAAAAGGCGCATCGCCCCGATACGGAAGTCCTGCGCAAGCCGGACTGGATCCGCGTGAAGGCTCCGACCTCGAAGGGCTATGCGGAGACGCGCTCGATCGTCAAGGAACACAATCTCGTCACGGTCTGCGAGGAAGCCGGCTGCCCCAACATCGGTGAGTGCTGGGACAAGAAGCACGCGACTTTCATGATCATGGGCGAGATCTGCACGCGTGCCTGCGCTTTCTGCAACGTCTCGACCGGCAAGCCGAATGCCCTCGACATGGCCGAGCCCGAAAATGTCGCGAAGGCCGTCAAGCAGATGGGCCTTTCCCACGTCGTCATCACCTCGGTCGACCGCGACGACCTGGAAGACGGCGGCGCCGAACACTTCGAGAAGGTGATCTGGGCGATCCGTGCAGCATCGCCGGAGACGACCATCGAGATCCTGACCCCGGACTTTCTGAAGAAGCCGGGCGCGCTGGAGCGCGTCGTTGCTGCCAAGCCCGATGTCTTCAACCACAATCTGGAAACCGTGGCCGGGAACTACCTGACGGTTCGCCCAGGCGCCCGCTACTTCCACTCCATCCGCCTCTTGCAGCGCGTGAAGGAGCTCGACCCGACCATGTTCACCAAGTCCGGCATCATGGTCGGCCTGGGCGAAGAGCGCAACGAAGTCCTGCAGCTGATGGACGATCTGCGCACCGCAGATGTCGACTTCCTGACGATCGGCCAATACCTGCAGCCGACCCGCAAGCATCACCAAGTGATGAGCTTCGTGACGCCGGAGGAATTCAAGTCCTACGAGACGGTGGCCTACACCAAGGGCTTCCTGATGGTGGCTTCGAGCCCGCTCACCCGGTCTTCGCACCACGCCGGCGACGACTTCGCCCGCCTGAAGGCCGCCCGCGAAAAGAAGCTGCTTGTAGCGGCTGAATAATCAACGAAGGCTTGCGTTTTCAAAGAGCCGCGGCGATGTTGCCGCGGCTTATTTGTTTCTTGCCTAACGCAGCGCCAACGGGGAGCTATAGAGGATGCCGGCATATATCGACGATATGAGCCATGGCGCTGGCATCTTGCGCCGAGCGGATCGCATCATGGTGATCGGTTGTTCGGGCGGCGGCAAAAGTACGCTCTCGCGCCGGATCTGCGATCGCCTCGACATCCCCTATGTCTCGATGGATCGCGAGTTCTATTGGCTGCCGGGTTGGGTGAAACGCGAGAAAGCGGAAGAGAGGGCGCTAATCGCCGAAACAGTGTCGCGCGAGCGCTGGCTCATGGATGGCAGCGGATCGTCAACCTTCGATCTCAGGCTGCCGCGGGCGCAGATGGTGGTCTGGGTGCGCGTTCCCCGCTGGCGATGTCTACTCGGCGTGACAAAGCGGGCCTTCCGCTATCTGGGTAAAACCCGGCCGGACATGGCGCCAGGCTGCGTCGAGCGCGTTCCTGATCGGGAATTCCTCTCCTACATCTGGAATTTCGAGAAGCGCTTTGTGCCTCACATTCTGGCGCAATTGCAGAGACATGGAGCGAACATTCCGGTTTTGCAGCTTAAAAGCCACGCGGAAATGCGCCGCCTTCTTGATCTTCTCGGTGCTCCCGCTTAACTGCCCTTCATGCCGCAATTCGAAACCCACCACCGCGTTCCGCACTCTGCCGAGCAAATGTTCGATCTTGTTGCCGACGTAGAACGCTATCCGGAATTCTTGCCGCTCTGTGAAGCCTTGAGCATCCGCAGCCGCAAGGAGCGCGATGGGAGGATCTTGCTGATTGCCGATATGACGGTCGGCTACAAGGCGATCCGCGAGACCTTCACGACGCAGGTCTTGCTCAACAAGGCGGAGCAGCTCATCGACGTCAAATACATCGACGGGCCATTCCGATATCTCGACAACCGCTGGCGCTTCGAGGATGTCCCCGGCGACGGCTGCACGATCCACTTCTTCATCGACTACGAGTTCAAAAGCCGTGTTTTGGGCGCGCTGATGGGCTCGATGTTCGACCGCGCGTTCCGAATGTTCTCAGAGGCGTTCGAAAAACGAGCCGAAGCGATCTACCGGTAGGTCAGACGGCGCAATTACCGATCGGGGTAGTAGCGATATGCCGGATAGGCATATGCCCCTCTGTCGATAAAGCCCCGCCGAGACAGGCAACTCCTCAACGCCGCATTGTAATAAAGGCTATACGGATACGGCGAACCTCTCCACCAGGACGATGCTTCGTACTGGCAATATGGAAGCGCCCGGTTGTAGTGCGCGAGCACGACCGGGTCAGAGTCGACGCGGACCTGCCCGAAATATGTTTCGTAATTCGAAGGCGATTCGGCCGCGGATATGCAGCCCAAGCTTAAAGCAACTCCCAATGCAGCCAGATACTTCATCGACGTGATCCCTCAAGTGTGGCTCCACTGAAGAATTGGCGCCGGCGCGCATTCTTTCAAGCCCCTGACTATGCGTGGTTTTCTTGGAGGTCGATCAACATTTCGAGCGCGGTCAGGACGGTGGCAAGACGGACCTTGTCCCGGCCGATATTGCCGTAGAGCATTTTTCGATGGATGAGTGCGCCGCTGCGCGACTTGGCAGCCAGATGAACCAGTCCCACCGGCTTTTCCGGCGTGCCGCCGCTCGGTCCGGCAATACCCGTCACGGCGACGGCGAAATCGGCGCGAGAGCGGAAGAGGGCGCCATGCACCATCTGCCGCGCGGTCTGTTCGGAGACGGCGCCGAAGCCTTCGAGCGTCCGTTCCTGGACGCCGAGCAGCTCGATCTTCGCCGTATTGGTGTAGGTGACGAAGCCGCGATCGACGACCGCCGAGGAACCGGAGATTTCCGTCAGCGCCCCGGCGATCAATCCGCCGGTGCAGGATTCGGCCGTGGCGAGCATTTTCTTCGCGGCTGTGAAATCGCGAACAATCTTCTCCGCGAGCGAAAGGATGTCGTCCGTGAAGATGCTCATCCTTTGGCTCCGCGATAAACGACTGTTGCCGTTGCGATCGCCGCGATGCCTTCGCGACGGCCGACAAAGCCGATCTTCTCGTTCGTTGTCGCCTTCACCGAGCAGCGATCGATCGAGATTCGGAGAAATTCGGAAAGATTGGCGCGCATGGCCTGACGGTGCGGACCGATTTTCGGCGCTTCGACTATCAGCGAGATATCGGCATTCATGATCGTTCCGCCGTTATCCCGAACGATTGTTGCCGCATGTTCGAGGAATATGCGGGACGCAGCGCCCTTCCACTGCGGGTCTGATGGCGGAAAATGATCGCCGATATCGCCGGCGCCGCAGGTGGCCAGCAGCGCATCGGTCAGGGCATGCAGGGCGACGTCCGCATCCGAATGGCCCTTGAGCCGCTGATCATGCGGAATGAAAACCCCGCAAAGTATGACGCCGTCGCCGGGCTCCAGCTGGTGGACGTCATAGCCATTGCCGGTGCGCACATCCGGCAGCAGCGGCGACGAAAGCCTGTCGTCGGCCAAAGCGATATCCCGCTTGACCGTCAGTTTCACGTTGTCGGCAGCTCCTTCGACGATCGTGACCGGAATGCCTGCCCATTCGGCAATGGAAGCATCGTCAGTGAAATCCGTGCGGCCGATCTCGCTTGCCTTTTCATGGGCGTCGAGGATGGCGTCAAAGGCAAAGGATTGCGGCGTCTGGGCGGCAAAGAGCTGCGCACGCGAGACAGTTTCCAGGACCGTGCCGGCGCGGTCGGCGCGTTTCAGCGTGTCGGCAACGGGCATTGCAGGCAGCACCGCCGGTGCACCCTCGGCCAGCGCATCGGCTATGCGGTCGAGAAGCAGGTGATCGAAGAACGGCCGAACGGCATCATGAACGAGCACGTGGGTGATGCCCTTGTTTTTCAGATGCCTCAATCCAGCAAGAACCGACTGCTGTCGGGTTGCCCCGCCGTGAACGGTTTCGATCGGCGTGGCAGAAAGGATTTGCCGGAATGCCTTTGCAAAGAGCGCCTCGTCGTCGGGATGGATGACGACGACGATTTGAGCCGCATGTTCCCATGTCATGAAGTTTTCAAGCGTATGGGTGATAATCGGCTTTCCGCCGACCATGCGGTATTGCTTCGGGCCTTCTTCAGGCGCGCCCGCCCGCTCGCCACGCCCGGCGGCGACAATGACAATTCCGGCTGATATTGGTTGCTTCGAGTGCATCTGCGGCATAATTCCCTAAAATATGCAGAAGGCGGCTTTCAGCTCTATCGCCTCGGCGGTCCGCTTTCCAGCATCTGCCCGAAAAATATCAATTGTTACGGAAGCCCCTTGGCAAGAGCGTTGAGTATGGCTAAAAATCGTGCAGTAACATTGTGTGCCTGAAAGATAATCAATTGCATTCCATCAACCTTGCCGCGCCCTTGCAGATCGGAAATGTCTCCGTGCGCAACCGCGTTGCGCTGGCACCGATGTCCGGCGTCACCGACATGCCTTTCCGCCAACTCGCCTGGCGTTATGGCGCCGGTCTCGTGGTGACCGAGATGGTAGCAAGCCGGGAGCTAGTGAACAACACGGCCGAATCCTGGTCGCGTCTGAAGGCGGCCGGCTTCAAGCCGCATATGGTGCAGCTTGCAGGGCGCGAGGCGCATTGGATGGCGGAGGCTGCAAAGATTGCCGCTGGCAGCGGCGCCGACATCATCGACATCAACATGGGCTGCCCCGCCAAGAAGGTGATCGGCGGCTATTCCGGCTCGGCGCTGATGCGCGATCCCGATCATGCGCTGGGCCTTATCGAGGCAACGGTGAAAGCGGTCGATATCCCGGTCACGCTGAAGATGCGGCTCGGCTGGGACGAAAATTCGCTCAACGCCCCTGACATCGCCAAACGCGCAGAAGATGCAGGCGTGAAACTAATCACCATCCATGGCCGAACCCGTATGCAGTTCTACGAGGGCAAGGCGGACTGGAATGCGATCCGCGCCGTTCGCGATGTGATTTCGATACCGCTGATCGCAAATGGCGATGTCGAGACGCATGACGACGCTGAGGAGATCCTTCACCGCTCGGGCGCCGATGCAGTCATGATCGGCCGGGGGTGCCAGGGGCGCCCATGGCAGGCAGGCGCGCTGGCAGGCGAAGCCGGTCCCGCGGCAAGCGCAATTCCCGACATTGTCGTCGAGCACTACGAGATGATGCTGGACTTTTACGGAGCCGCAACGGCGATCCGCCACGCGCGCAAGCATCTTGGCTGGTACCTCGAGCGTTTCGCGCCGTCGCTAGCGGCAGCAGAGAAGGCGGCAATCATGACCTCGCAAATGCCTGGAGACGTTATCGCGCGCCTGCGCGACGCACTGGCGGGCGGGTTGGAGCTTTCAGAAAGCCGGGAGGCGGCATGACGGACAAGGGCCAAGCCGATCAGACCGGCGGAGCCGTCGCGATGGCGGTGCTCAACGCAATTCAAAACCCGGTCGTGATGGTCGACGCGGCGGGCTTGATCGCCTTCGCCAACTGGGAGGCCGAAGCGTTTTTTGGCGCCAGTGCATCGCACCTCGCGCGCTACAAGATCTCCACGTTTATCCCGTTCGGCAGCCCGCTGCTGGCCTTGATCGATCAGGTGCGTGAACGCAAGGCGCCGGTCAACGAATATCGCGTCGACCTGAGCTCGCCCCGTCTTGGCCAGGACAAGCTGGTCGACCTCTATGTCGCGCCGCTGGTCAGCGAGCCGGGATCTGTCGTCATCGTCTTCCAGGAGCGCTCGATGGCCGACAAGATCGACCGCCAGTTGACGCATCGGGCAGCCGCGCGATCCGTGACGGGGCTCGCCTCGATGCTCGCACACGAGATCAAGAACCCGCTCTCCGGCATTCGAGGCGCAGCGCAACTTCTCGAGCAATCGGTCGTCGATGACGACCGCTCGCTGACGAGGCTCATCTGCGACGAGACCGATCGCATCGTATCGCTGGTGGATCGGATGGAAGTGTTCTCCGACGAACGGCCGGTCGATCGGGTGCCGGTCAATATCCATTCCGTACTCGATCATGTGAAGGCGGTGGCAAAGGCCGGGTTTGCTCGGCATATCCGCATCACCGAGAGCTACGATCCGTCGCTCCCCGCTGTTTACGCCAACCGTGATCAGCTTGTGCAGGTCTTCCTGAACCTCGTCAAAAACGCAGCCGAAGCGGTCGGAGACCGGCAGGACGGGGAAATCCTGCTGACGACCGCTTATCGCCCCGGCATCCGTCTGTCCGTCGCCGGAACCCGGGAAAAGATCTCGCTGCCGCTGGAGTTCTGCGTGCAGGACAACGGGCCTGGCGTTCCTACCGACTTGCTGCCGCATCTGTTTGATCCGTTCATCACGACGAAAACGAATGGCAGCGGACTTGGTCTTGCGCTCGTCGCCAAGATCATCGGCGATCACGGCGGCATCATCGAATGCGACAGCCAGAACAACAAGACGACGTTCCGCGTCCTCATGCCGGCATCGAAGGATGCCTCGGCCGAAGACGCGGCAAACCCCACAGGAACTTCTCGATGACAGCAACGATCCTCGTCGCAGATGATGACGCGGCCATCCGTACCGTGCTCAATCAGGCGCTCAGCCGTGCGGGTTATGATGTCCGCATCACCTCCAACGCTGCCACTCTCTGGCGTTGGGTGTCTGCAGGAGAAGGCGATCTTGTCGTGACCGACGTCGTGATGCCCGACGAGAATGCCTTCGACCTGTTGCCGAGAATCAAGAAGGCGCGCCCCGAACTGCCGGTTCTCGTCATGAGCGCGCAGAACACCTTCATGACCGCCATCAAGGCGTCCGAGAAGGGGGCCTACGACTATCTTCCGAAGCCCTTCGATCTCACGGAGCTCATCGGCATCATCGGCCGGGCGCTTGCCGAACCGAAGAAGAAGCCGGCCAAGCTCGATGAGGACATGCAGGACGGCATGCCGCTTGTCGGCCGCTCGGCGGCCATGCAGGAAATCTATCGCGTTCTCGCACGCCTGATGCAGACGGACCTGACGCTGATGATCACGGGTGAATCGGGTACCGGCAAGGAGCTCGTGGCACGCGCCTTGCACGACTACGGCAAGCGCCGCAACGGTCCGTTTGTCGCCATCAACATGGCGGCAATCCCTCGCGACCTGATCGAATCCGAGCTGTTCGGTCACGAAAAGGGTGCCTTCACCGGCGCCCAGACCCGGTCCACCGGCCGCTTCGAACAGGCCGAGGGCGGCACGCTGTTCCTCGACGAAATCGGCGACATGCCGATGGATGCACAGACCCGCCTTTTGCGCGTATTGCAGCAGGGTGAATATACGACCGTCGGCGGGCGTACGCCGATCCGCACGGACGTTCGCATTGTCGCGGCGACCAACAAGGATCTGAAGCAGGCCATCAACCAGGGTCTGTTCCGCGAGGATCTCTACTATCGTTTGAATGTCGTTCCGTTGCGGCTGCCGCCGTTGCGCGACCGCGCGGAGGATATTCCCGATCTCGTCCGGCACTTCATCCAGCAGGCGGAGAAGGAAGGGCTTGGCACCAAGCGCTTCGACCAGGAAGCTATCGAACTGATGAAGGCCTATGCCTGGCCGGGCAATGTCCGCGAGTTGGAGAACCTCATCCGCCGCCTTGTCGCACTTTATCCACAGGATGTGATCACCCGCGAAATCATTGAATCCGAGCTTCGGTCCGACGTCCCGGACAGCCCGATCGACAAGAGCCCGATCCGTGCGGGATCGATGACGATCGCGCAGGCCGTGGAGGAAAACATGCGGACCTATTTCGCAAGTTTCGGCGAGAATCTGCCGCCTTCCGGGCTTTACGACAGGGTTCTGACCGAGATGGAGTATCCGCTCATTCTTGCGGCATTGACTGCCACACGCGGCAACCAGATCAAAGCGGCAGACCTGCTCGGCCTCAATCGCAATACCTTGCGCAAGAAGATCCGGGAACTCGGTGTCTCTGTTTACCGGAGCTCCCGTACAGCTTGACAACCCAGCAGCGTGCGTTGCATTTTCGCCACAATGCGTTGCTTAAAGGCCACGCATGGGGATTGGAATCGCAGTGCTTCGAAGCCTTTGATGGCGGCGCTCGTTGTTCGGCGGAATTTCGCTGGAATGTTGAGGCATGCCGGAGCTTTGCATAGCGATCCAGAACCGCTCGATTGAATCCTGGGATGGCGGCCTGTGCCGCTTGGAGTGACGACTTGATGAAGCGGGATGCGGCACCGCCTGCGGCAGATAGCGATACGGTTTCGACCGTCACCGATCGCCGGGCGCTGTTTGCTTTGCCTGGTCTCGTCCTGGCCGGCGGCGCGTTGCTTTGCGCGACGCTGACACTCTTCATCCTGCTCGGCGTGACACCGATCGACCCGACCACCCGCGTCGTCATCACCTCCGTCGTGGTGAACTCCTTCTTCGTCCTGGGGCTGATCGCGCTGATCGGGCGCGAAGTTGTGCGGCTGCTGAAAGCCCGCTCGCGCGGCCGTGCGGCGGCCCGTCTTCATATCCGTATCGTCGTCCTGTTCTCGCTCGTCGCCATCACCCCGGCGATTCTGGTGGCGATCTTCGCCAGTATCACGCTGAACGCCGGCCTCGATCGCTGGTTTGCGCTGCGCACCCAATCCATCGTCAGTTCCTCCCGCAATATCGGTCAGGCCTACATGATGGAGAACGCCAGCTATCTGCAGGGCCAGACGATTTCCATGGCTAACGACCTGGAACGCAACAGAGTTCTCTACAATCTCGACCGCACGGGCTTTGCGGACCTGATGACGCGCCAGGCGCGCGGCCGCGGCCTGCTTGGGGCGTTCCTCGTCGAGAGTGACGGCGCGGTCATCGTTCAGGCGGATATCAAGACCGAAAAGCCCTTGCCGGCAATTCCCCCGGATGCACTGCAAAAAGCCGCGGCAGGACAGCCGACCCTCATTCCGCCGGGCGTGACCAATCTCGTCGGCGCCATTATCAAGCTGGAACAGATTCCGAGCGCGTTCCTCTACACTGTGCGTGCCGTCGACCCGAAGGTCATGGGCGCGATGCGCATGATGGAGGAGAATGCGACGGAATACCGCTCGATGGAGGCGGGACGCGTTTCCCTACAGATCGCATTCGCTGTTCTCTATATCGGCTTTGCCTTGATCGTTCTGCTCGCGGCTATCTGGACGGCCATCGCCGTTGCCGACCGGATCGTTCGCCCGATCCGCTTGCTGATCACCGCTGCTGACAGCGTGGCCTCCGGCAATATGGACATTGTCGTGCCGGTGCATGCGGTTGACGGCGACGTTGCCAGCCTGTCCCGCACATTCAACAAGATGATCTCGGAAATCCGCACGCAGCGTGATGAGATTCTGGAGGCAAAGGACGAGGTCGACGATCGCCGCCGCTTTATCGAGGCTGTTCTGTCGGGTGTGACCGCGGCGGTGATCGGTGTCGCGAGCGACCGCCGGATCACGATCGTCAATAGCTCCGCCGAGACGCTGATGACGCTGTCTGCGCCCGACATGCTCGGTAAGCAGCTGAATGAAATTGCGCCCGAGGTCGATCAGGTTCTCACGGAGGCAGCGTCGCGCTATCGCGGTGACTTCCGCAAGCAGATTGCGCTTGTACGCGGCGGAACGGTGCGGACGCTCAGCGTGCAGGTTACCCGCGAGGAAGTTCGAGACACGAGAGATTCCTACGTCATAACGCTCGACGACATCACCGATCTCGTGATTGCGCAGCGCTCGACGGCATGGGGCGACGTGGCGAGACGCATTGCCCACGAGATCAAGAATCCCCTGACGCCGATCCAGCTCTCCGCCGAACGCATCCAGCGCCGCTACGGAAAGCAGATCAATCAGGACGACCGCACCGTCTTCGACCAATGCACCGACACGATCATCAGGCAGGTCGGCGATATCGGCCGGATGGTCGATGAGTTCTCCGCGTTTGCGCGCATGCCCAAGCCGACGAAAGAGCCGAGCGACCTTCGCGAGATCCTGCGTGATGCCGTCTTCCTGCGTGAGATGGGCAATGCCCATGTGACCTTCCTTCAGGAATTCGGCGACCAGCCGCTGAAGGGGCTGTTCGACAGCCGCATGCTGGGCCAGGCCTTCGGAAACCTGATCAAGAATTCGGTCGAAGCGATTGACGCCGTGCCGAGCGGAGAACGCGAGGAGCGCAAGGTTCTGGTGCGGGCGTCGCTGGATGAGGGACGGGACCGGTTCACGGTCGACGTCATCGACAATGGCCGCGGCCTGCCGGTGGAGAACAGGCACAGCATCCTGGAGCCGTATATGACCATGCGCGACAAGGGCACCGGGCTCGGGCTCGCGATCGTTAAGAAGATCATTGAAGAGCACGGCGGGCAGCTGGAACTGCACGACGCGCCCGCAGATTTCGACCAGGGAAGGGGAGCCATGATCCGCGTGCATCTGCCGCGCATCGACCAGACCCCGACGACCCCGGCATCAAGTGACAAGGAAAGTGTTTATGGCCTCTGATATTCTCGTCGTCGATGATGAGCACGATATCCGCGAGATCGTCTCCGGCATTCTCTCGGATGAAGGACACGAGACACGGACTGCGCACGATAGCGACAGCGCGCTCGCCGCGATTTCCGATCGCGCGCCGCGGCTGATCTTTCTCGATATCTGGATGCAGGGCAGCAAGCTCGATGGTCTTTCCTTGCTGGACGAGATCAAGGTCCGTCATCCGGATATCCCAGTCGTGATGATTTCGGGCCACGGCAATATCGAGACGGCTGTTTCCGCGATAAAGCGCGGCGCCTTCGATTTCATTGAAAAGCCGTTCAAGGCTGACCGCCTCATCCTGATCGCTGAACGCGCGCTGGAAAACTTGAAGCTGAAGCGCGAAGTGTCCGAGCTGAAGCGCCGGGCCGGCGATGCGGTTGAACTGATCGGTACTTCGGTTGCCGTTTCGCAGCTTCGCCAGACGATCGAGAAAGTCTCGCCGACCAATAGCCGCATTATGATTTCCGGCGCATCCGGCTCCGGCAAGGAGCTGGTGGCGCGCATGATCCATAAGAAGTCGGCGCGCGCCAACGGGCCATTCGTTGCGCTGAACGCTGCGAATATCACGCCTGATCGCATGGAAATCGCGCTTTTCGGCACGGAAGGCTCGCCCGGTCAGGCGCGCAAGGTCGGAGCGCTGGAAGAGGCCCATCGCGGCATCCTTTACCTTGATGAAGTCGGCGAAATGCCGCGCGAGACGCAGAACAAGATCCTGCGGGTGCTCGTTGACCAGCAGTTCGAGCGTGTTGGCGGTTCGAAGCGCGTCAAGGTGGACGTCCGCATCATCTCGTCGACGGCTTACAATCTCGAAAGCCGGATTGCCGAAGGCTGGTTCCGCGAAGATCTCTACCACCGCCTTGCGGTCGTTCCCGTTCGCGTTCCCGCGCTGGCGGAGCGGCGCGAGGAC
Organism: Rhizobium sp. SVR5-9E; assembly: GCF_056755095.1. Lineage (NCBI taxonomy): Bacteria > Pseudomonadati > Pseudomonadota > Alphaproteobacteria > Hyphomicrobiales > Rhizobiaceae > Rhizobium > Rhizobium sp. SVR5-9E. The sequence goes on from NZ_JBNDHS010000005.1 coordinate 31,925, forward strand.
ATCCCCTTCCTCGTCGATCAATTGATGCGTCAGATTTCCGAGCAGGCGGGCATTCGTCTGCGTCGTATCGGTGACGATGCGATGGCGGTGCTGCAGGCACATGACTGGCCGGGCAATATCCGCCAGCTGCGCAACAATATCGAGCGTCTGATGATCCTCGCGCGCTCGGATGGTCCGGACGCGCCGATCACTGCCGACATGCTGCCGACGGACCTCGGCGATATGCTGCCGAAGGTCTCCACCAAGAATGATTACCACATCATGACCCTTCCGCTGCGTGAAGCCCGCGAGATGTTCGAAAAGGATTACCTGATCGCGCAGATCAACCGTTTCGGCGGCAACATTTCGCGCACAGCGGAATTCGTCGGCATGGAACGCTCCGCGCTCCACCGCAAGCTGAAATCGCTCGGCGTCTGACTGCTGCCGGCGCGGATATATTGCGCCGGTCCCCTCGTCCATTGCCTCACAATCAGGTTTCCCATGCCGAGAATTTCCTACGTCAATGGTCGCTACGTACCGCACGCCGACGCAGCGGTGCACATCGAAGACCGGGGCTACCAGTTTGCCGACGGCGTCTACGAGGTTTGCGAGATACGCCACGGCTACATCGTCGACATGACCCGCCATCTTGACCGGTTGAACCGCTCGCTTGGCGAGTTGCGCATCGCCTGGCCGATGAGCCGCGAGGCGATGATCCATGTCATTCGCGAAACGGCGCGGCGGAACAAGGTGCGGAACGGCCTGTTCTATATGCAGGTGACGCGCGGCGTCGCCCGCCGTGACCATGTTTTTCCGGCCGAAGGCACCAAGCCCTCATTGGTCATCACAGCCAAGAGCACCGATCCGTCGGTCATTGCAAAGAAGAATGCAAACGGCATCAGGGCAATCACCGTTCCCGAGAATCGCTGGGATCGGGTCGACATCAAGACCGTCGGCCTTCTTTCCAATGCCATGGCCCGGCAGCAGGCGAAGGAAGCCGGCGCTCAGGAGGCGATCTATGTCGATGCCGACGGCTTGGTGACAGAGGGGGCTGCGACCAACGTCTGGATCGTCGATGCGGACGGCACGCTGATCACGCGGCCGGCCGAGCATGGCATCCTGCGCGGCATCACACGCACGACGCTGATGGATGTCGGGGCGAAGCTCGGCCTCCGAATCGCCGAGCGCAACTTTACGGTTGCGGAAATGCTTGCGGCGCGGGAAGTTTTTGTTACGGCCGCCACAAGCATTTGTTTTCCCGTGGTTTCCGTCGACGGAAGCACCATTGCCAACGGCCATCCTGGCACGATCTCGCAGAATATCCGCGAAGCCTTTTTCGACGTTGCGGAAAAGATTGCGATTTGATACCAAGATTTGCTAGGCGGAAGGGATGAGGGTTACCAGCCGCCTTGCAGGAGATGTTGATCAATATTCACCGGCACGATCAAGCCGGCAATAAAGAAAGAAGCGGCGCGATGGCGGAACGTTCTCAGAATCTGCAGGACTTATTTCTCAATACTGTTCGCAAACAAAAGATTTCTCTCACAATTTTTTTGATTAATGGTGTAAAGCTCACGGGCGTTGTCACTTCTTTCGACAATTTCTGCGTTCTACTTCGCCGTGACGGGCATTCGCAACTCGTGTATAAGCATGCGATCTCGACGATCATGCCGGGCCAGCCGATGCAGATGTTCGAGAGCGAAGAAGCAGCGTCCTAACAGGATCAGCCGTCATTTCGACACGTGATACCAAGAATGATTCGATCATCCCGGAGCATCAGAAACTTCGGGATGACATGCGAGCGACCGTCGTCGTTCCTGTACTAAAGCAGGCGCGGGGCAAGGCCGCGCCCCTTGATGGCGCCGCGACCCGCTCGCCGGAGAGCCGCGTCGAGGAAGCGACGGGTCTTGCGGAAGCAATCGATCTTGATGTCGTTAGCGGCTTCATCGTGCCGATCGCCGATCCGCGCCCGGCAACGCTGCTCGGCACCGGCAAGATCGAGGAGATCAAGGCGCAGCTGGATGCGAATGATTCCGGCCTGGTGATCGTCGATCACCCGCTGACGCCGGTACAGCAGCGCAATCTGGAAAAGGAATGGAACGCCAAGGTCATCGACCGGACGGGCCTCATTCTTGAAATCTTCGGCCGGCGCGCCTCCACGAAGGAAGGCACGCTGCAGGTCGATCTTGCGCATCTGAATTATCAAAAGGGCCGTCTGGTCCGCAGCTGGACCCACCTTGAACGCCAGCGCGGCGGCGGCGGTTTCATGGGCGGCCCCGGCGAAACGCAGATCGAAGCCGACCGTCGTCTGCTGCAGGATCGAATTATCAAACTGGAGCGCGAGCTGGAGCAGGTCGTGCGCACACGCCAGCTTCACCGGGCCAAGCGCAAGAAGGTGCCGCATCCGATCGTGGCGCTGGTCGGCTATACCAACGCCGGCAAATCGACGCTCTTCAATCGGATTACGGGGGCAGGGGTTCTGGCGGAAGACATGCTCTTTGCCACGCTCGATCCCACGCTTCGCCGCATGAAGCTGCCGCATGGCCGCACCGTCATCCTGTCCGACACCGTCGGCTTCATCTCTGATCTGCCGACGCATCTTGTCGCCGCTTTCCGCGCGACGCTCGAAGAGGTGCTGGAGGCCGATCTGATCCTCCATGTGCGTGATATGTCGGATGCCGACAATCAGGCGCAGAGCGCGGACGTCCTGCGCATCCTGAACGACCTCGGCATCGACGAGGCCGAGGGCGCCAAACGCATCATCGAAGTCTGGAACAAGATCGATCGCCTGGAACCGGAAACGCACGACGCGATGGTCCAGAGGGCCACGGGCGCAGAGAACGTCGTCGCCGTTTCGGCGATCAGCGGCGAAGGTATCGATGGCCTGATGCAGGAAATCAGCAAACGGCTTTCCGGTGTCATGACCGAGACGACGATCCGGCTGCCGGTGGACAAACTGGCGCTGCTGCCATGGCTCTACGAGCATGCGATCGTTGACGGCCGCGAAGACAATGAAGACGGCACTGTTACGCTGGACCTTCGACTTTCGGAATCCGAGGCCGCGGAGCTGGAAAGGCGGATGGGCCACGGACCCAAGCCGCCGCGTGAGGATTGGGAACGGTAGGCCGCCGTCAGTAGACGAGTGGGACGAGCCTGTATCTGACCCGTTCGCAATAGGCGCCGTATCCAGAAAGATCGGCGGACAGGTACTTCTCTTCGTCCAGCAACCGCGTCACCAGCCCACCTAGCAGGAACGGCACCACGATCAGTCCCCACCATGATCCGAGGCTGAGTGGCGCGCCGAGGAAAATCAACAGGCCGGCCGTGTACATCGGGTGCCGCACGATGCCGTAGAGACCATTCGTTACGACGGTCTGACCCTTCGCGATGCCGATTGTAGCCGAGGCGAAGGAATTCTGCCGAAAGACGAACAGGCAGCCCACAAAACCGAGAGCGGTTAGAAGATTTCCGGCGATGACGAGCACGATCGGCATGGAAGAGCCCGCGAAGCGATGCTGCAATCCGGAAGCCGCATAGAGAGCCAGCATCGCGACGCTGTTGAATGCCTGAATACGCTTCTGCGCCGGCTGCTGCTCCGAAGCTGGCCCGGAGTTCAGCCGCCGTTCGGCAAGCCTGGGGTTGTACTTCGCGAGATATGCGCCGATGGCGCCGGTCCAGACCGTGAAGTTTGCGAGGTAGACCCAGGCTTGCCAGTAGTCGAACGTGCCAGAGCAGGCAAATATCAGCGCCGCCAGGAAGATTATGAATAGCGCTGTGCTCCGGGTAAGGCGGGCGCCGAGCCCGGTCGGTCTCTCCTCCATGTCACGCTCCCGATCTCTTTGTTGTCGGCAGCACCGCGGCGGGCGCGACAAGCCTTCGACCGAGCGTGATGAGGTCGATAAGGACCGACGCTAGCCGATTTGCCGCTCGATCGCCTTGGCCGCCTGCCAGATCTCCTCCATCCGCTCCAGCGATGCGGCTTCCAGCATTTCGCCTTCTGCTTCAAGAGTCGTCTCGATGTGATTGAACCTGCGTCGGAATTTCGTATTCGTGCCGCGAAGCGCCTGCTCGGGATCAGCTTTGACATGCCGGCCGATATTGGCGATGGCGAAGATCAAGTCGCCGAGCTCGTCGCTGACCTTCGCCTGATCGCCATCCTTCAGCGCCGCGCGCAGCTCTTGGATTTCCTCCTCGATCTTGTCGAGGATCGGTTCCGGCGCGGACCAGTCGAAGCCCACCGTTGCAGCGCGTTCCTGCAGTTTCAGCGCTTCGGTGAGCGCCGGAAAGCTGCGCTGCACGGAACCGAGAAAACCTGCTTTGAAATCCTCGGAGAGGCCGCGCTTTGCCCGCCGCTCCGCGCGCTCGCGTTTCTCTGCCTGCTTGATGTCGTCCCACTGCTTCTTCACAAGTTCCGGCGTATCGGCATCGGATCGCGCAAAGACATGCGGGTGGCGCCGGATCATCTTGCGGGTGATGGCTTCGACGACGTCACCGAAGGAAAATTCGCCGGCCTCCTCGGCCATGCGCGCGTGGAAGACCACCTGCAGCAGCAGGTCGCCGAGTTCCTCGCAGAGATCGTCCATGTCGTTGCGTTCGATCGCGTCGGAAACCTCGTAGGCTTCCTCGATCGTGTAGGGCTTAATGGTCTCGAAGGTCTGGACGACGTCCCAGGGGCAGCCGGCCTCGGGATCGCGCAGGGCCGCCATGATCTCGATCAGGCGCGAAATGTCTTTGGAAGCTTCCATGATGGCTCAGTTCAGTGGGATCTCGTTGGCGTTTTTCGACGCTTGATAGGTATTCGACAGGGCATCGTAGCGTGCCCTGATGCGGGCAGTCTGTGCCTTGAGGCTTTCTTTTAAGTCAGGCTCTTCGGTTTCGACAAGGTCGGCAATGGCAAAGCTGCTCCAGAAGGCATTCTGCCGCCGGTAGCCGCCTGGCTCAAGGCCGAAGACCTCTTTCAGAATCTTGAGATCGTGCGGGATGGCGAAGCTGTCGCGCGAATCTTCATGGCTGAAGAAGTAATAGAAATTGTCGAAGCCGGCCCAGGTGATTGCCGACATGCACATGGTGCACGGTTCGTGCGTCGACAGGAAGATCAGATCCCTGGTTGGCGGCTTGTCGTTCAGTTCGTAGAATCGCTTCAGCGTATGCACTTCGCCATGCCAGAGAGGGTTCTCGAGCTCGTTGTTGGTTTCCGCCACGACGAGCGAAAGATCGGATTTGCGCAGGATCGCGGCCCCGAAGACCTTGTTGCCCGAGGCGACGCCAAGCTCAGTCATCTGCAGGATATCCTGTTCCATCACGTCGAGCAGGCGCGGCGCGATCGTTTTTGACGGCATGGCTTTCTCCTTCTGCCCAAACTCTATCCCGCCCGGCCTCGAAGAAAAATGCCGAAATGCCAGGTGGACGTTTTTGACCACAAGCTTTATATTGCAGTGCAGCGACAACGGCGTCGCTCGGGCGACTTTTCTCAAATCCGTGGCATGCAGGCAAAAGAATACGCGGTCAGCGTAGGCTTTCGAATTTCTGTTTCTTCAACGTCTTGCCCCTTACGGGCATATTGGCGCAACTTCGAAGTGGAATGATAATGCCTTCCAAGAGCGAACAACTATCGGTGTTTCCCGCCTTCTTCCGTGTGGAAGGTCGCGCAGCAGCCGTTTTCGGTAACGGGGACGAGGCCTTTGCGAAGGTGCGCCTGCTCATGAACACGCAGGCGCGGATCGTTGCCTATGCCGATCGCCCGGAGGCGGATTACCACGCGTTCCTGATTGCAAACCGCATCGAGACCGTCAGGGCTTCGTTCTCGCCGGAGCAGGTCGAAGGTGCCACACTCGTTTTTGCCGCGACTGGCGATACGGCTGCGGACCGCGCCATCGTCGATGCAGCGCGCGCTGCCAGAATTCCCGCCAATGCCGTCGATCAACCCGATTACTGCGATTTCTTCACGCCGGCGCTCGTCAACCGCGCTCCGGTCGCGGTTGCGATCGGCACCGAGGGCGCGGGTCCGGTCCTTGCGCAAATGATTCGTGCGCAGATCGATCAGTTGCTTGCGCCGTCGCTCGGCCGTCTCGCCGAGTTAGCGACAAGCTACCGCAAGACAGTCGAGCAGCTCATTCCGCGCGGCGTCTCGCGCCGGGTCTTCTGGCGCCGGTTCTTCTCCGGCCCTGTCGCCGATGCGGTCGCCAACGGCAATCTGCCGGAAGCGCGCCGTGCTGCCAGCAACCTGCTGCAGGCGACGGGTAAAGTCGAAGGACGCGTCTGGCTCGTCGGCGCCGGTCCGGGCGCCGAAGATCTGCTGACGCTGCGCGCCCAGCGCGTGATGATGGAAGCCGACGTCATCGTTTTCGATGCTCTGGTGCCGCAGACGATCGTCGACATGGGCCGCCGCGACGCCGAGCGTCTTTCCGTCGGCAAGCGCAAGGGCTGCCATTCGAAGTCGCAGGAAGAGATCAACGATCTGCTGGTCCAGCTTGGCCGCGAAGGCAAGCGTGTCGTGCGCCTGAAGTCCGGCGATCCGCTGATCTATGGCCGTGCGGGCGAGGAAATGGCGGCGCTGCGAGCCGCCGGTATTGCCTATGAGGTTGTTCCGGGCATCACGTCGGCATTTGCTGCGGCGGCCGATTTCGAGCTGCCGCTGACCTTGCGCGGTGTTGCATCCTCGCTGGTCTTCACGACCGGCCATGACCTGACTGGCGACGTATTGCCCGATTGGGCAAGCCTTGCCGTGTCCGGTGCAACGATTGCCGTCTATATGGGCCGCACCGTTGCCGCGTCCGTTGCCGAACGGCTGATGACGGCGGGCATTCCGGCTGAGACCACCGTTGCCGTCATCGAAAATGCCAGCCGTCGCGATCGCCGTCTGCTGCATGGCATTCTGCGCGATCTTCCCGACCTGCAGCATCGTGACGAGTTGACGGGCCCCGTCATGGTCATTATCGGCGATGCGGTTGCAGGCGCCAATTTCGAACTGTCCGAACCGCTCGTGCGCCATGCGGCGACGGCGGCGGAATTTGCAAGGAGCTAAAGATGGTCGACAAGGTTCTGACCGCCAACAGGCTGACGGACGGCGTAGCCGTATGGCTGAACGCCGGGGGCGAATGGGTGACATCGCTGCAGGAGGCGCTGGTCGCCCGGCACGCCGAGGCCGAGGCCGCTCTGGAAGAGATCGGCAAGAAATCCTACGCGGACAACAAGGTCGTTGATGTGGCCGTCGTCGAAGTCCAGGAGACCACCGGCGTGCTCTGGCCGCTCCGCCTTCGTGAGCGCATCCGCGCCCAGGGTCCCACCATGGAATATGCGCCGGGTTACAAGCCGGCCGATCCCGAATTCATCGCAGTCTGAGGAAGCCGATGTACCGTTACGACGAATTTGACCACGCCTTTGTCACCGAGCGTGTTGCGCAATTCCGCGATCAGGTTGAGCGCCGTCTTTCCGGTGAGCTCGCCGAGGACGCATTCAAGCCGCTGCGCCTGATGAACGGCGTCTATCTGCAGCTTCATGCCTACATGCTGCGCATCGCCATCCCCTACGGCACACTGAGCTCGCGCCAGCTGCGGATGCTTGCCCACATCGCCCGCACCTATGATCGCGGCTACGGCCATTTCACGACCCGCCAGAACCTGCAGTTCAACTGGCCGAAGCTTTCCGAGATTCCGGATGCCTTGGCCGATCTCGCGACCGTCGAGATGCATGCGCTGCAGACGTCCGGCAACTGCATTCGCAACGTCACTGCCGACCATTTTGCCGGCGCTGCTGCCGACGAGGTCGCCGACCCGCGGCCCTATGCGGAGATCCTGCGCCAGTGGTCGTCGGTGCATCCTGAATTCTCCTACCTGCCGCGCAAGTTCAAGATTGCCGTCACGGGTGCCGAGCGTGACCGCGCCGCGATCCAGGTTCATGACATCGGCCTGCACCTGAAGAAGAACGACAAGGGCGAGCTCGGTTTTGCCGTATATGTCGGCGGTGGCCAAGGCCGTACGCCGATGGTTGCCAAGCTGATCCGCGATTTCCTGCCGGAAGAGGACCTGCTGTCCTACACGACCGCGATCGTGCGCGTTTACAATCTGCACGGCCGCCGCGACAACAAGTACAAGGCTCGCATCAAGATCCTGGTCCACGAAACCGGCGCCGAGGAACTGGCGCGTCAGGTTGAGGCCGAGTTCGCGCAGTTGAAGGATACCGAGCTGAAGCTGCCGGAAACAGACGTTCAGGCGATCGCGGCCTACTTTGCACCGCCCGCGCTTCCCGAACGCGCCGAGGGCTGGGAGAACCTTGCCCGCTGGAAGAAGGCCGACCCCGCTTTCGCCCGTTGGGTGCAGCAGAATGTCGCCCCGCACAAGAACCCCGACTACGGCATGGTGACGATCTCGTTGAAGCCGATCGGCGGCATCCCTGGCGACGCGTCTGATTCCCAGATGGATGCGATTGCCGATCTTGCCGAGGAATATGCCTTCGACGAGATCCGCGTCAGCCACGAACAGAACCTAATCCTGCCGCATGTGGCGCTTGCCGATCTTGAGGCCGTCTATCGCGGCCTGGTCGGCATCGGTCTTGCCGAAGCCAATGCCGGCCTCATCACCGATATCATTGCCTGTCCGGGGCTGGACTATTGCGCGCTCGCCAATGCGCGTTCGATTCCCGTCGCACAGGAAATCTCCAGGCGTTTCGGCTCGCCCGAGCGTCAGGCTGAGATCGGTGAGCTGAAGATCAAGATCTCCGGCTGCATCAATGCTTGCGGGCATCACCACGTCGGCCATATCGGCCTGCTTGGCGTCGAAAAGAAGGGTGCCGAACTTTACCAGATCACGCTTGGCGGTTCCGGTGATGAGCACACCTCGATCGGCGAAATCATCGGCCGCGGTTTCGCGCCGGATCGGGTCACCGACGCGATCGAAACGATCGTCGACACCTATCTCGGGCTCCGCCAGAGCCCATCGGAAACCTTCCTAGCCGCCTATCGCCGCGTCGGACCGCAGCCCTTCAAGGATGCGCTCTATGGTGCGGCTGCGGAAGCGGCTTGAGGAGACGACGATGACGAAGATCTGGAGAGAAACGGGTTTTGTCGCCAACGATCCGTGGGTGATCGAAACGGACGAAGTCAAGGCCACCGGCGACCAGCAGCCGCTGCTTAGCCTCGACGAGCTGATCGCGAAGGCCGAGGCGAGCAATGATGTTGGCCTCGGCGTACTGATCAAGCCGGCCGACGACGTGCGCAGGCTTGAGCCATACCTCTATCGCCTCGAGATCGTTGCGGTCGCGTTCCCGGCGTTCAACGACGGGCGTGCCTTCAGCCACGCCTCGCTGCTCCGCCAGCGGCTGGGCTACACCAATGAGCTGCGCGCCGTGGGCGACATTCTGATCGACCAAATCCCGCTGATGTTGCGCGTCGGCGTCGACAGTTTTGCCGTCACGAACGAGACTGCGCTGAAGCGGCTGGCCGAAAACCGCCTGCCGGGAATTCCGCATCATTATCAGCCGGCTGTGCGTGACGCCGAGGCTGGCAAGGGCTATAGTTGGCGCCGTCAGGCGAAGCCGGCCGCGTGAGGCCGGCTCGCCGTCATCTGATGACGGAAGCGATGCAATGAAACATTTCGAAGTGGCGGTGATCGGCGGCGGTCTCGCCGGGATGGTGGCCGCGGTCGCGCTTGCCCGCGGCGGCCGCAACGTGGCGCTGATTGCCCCGCCTTCACCACAGGAAGACCGGCGCACGACGGCGCTGATGGATCAATCGATCCGCTTCCTCGATCGTCTTGCGCTATGGGACAAGCTGCGGCCCGAGGCAACACCGCTCACCAGCATGCGTATTGTCGACGGTACGAACCGACTGCTGCGCGCGCCGACCACGACCTTCCGGGCGGCTGAAGTAGACCTCAATGCTTTCGGCTATAACCTCTCCAACAGGGCGCTGGGCCGGGTGCTCGAGGCCGCCGCAGCTGCCGAAGGCAATATCACCCGCTTCACCGCCTTTGCCGAAAGCATCGATGTCGGCGAAGACGCCATTTCCATTACACTGGCAGACGCCGAGACCGTTCCGGCTGATTTTGCCGTCGGCGCCGACGGCCGCAACTCGAAGCTCCGCGAGACGGGCGGCATCGGTGTTCGCAATTGGTCCTACCCGCAATCGGCCGTGGTGCTGAATTTCAGCCACGCCCTGCCGCATGAGAATACCTCTACCGAGTTTCACACCGAGCATGGGCCCTTCACGCAAGTGCCGCTGCCGGGTAACCGGTCGAGCCTCGTCTGGGTTCAGGACCCACAGGAAGCCGCCGCGAAGGCGGACTTGCCGCTTGAGGATCTGAGCCGCGCGGTCGAGGAGCGAATGCAGTCGATGCTCGGCAAGGTGAGCGTCGAGGAAGGGGTTCAGGTCTGGCCGCTTTCAGGCATGATGGCGCATCGTTTCGGCAAGCGGCGGATGGCGCTGATCGGCGAAGCCGCGCACGTCTTCCCGCCGATCGGCGCACAAGGCATGAACCTCAGCCTGCGCGACATCATGGCGCTGACGGATATTCTCTGCGACCGGGCCGAACTGCCCGTCCCGGCTGATTCGGGCGACCGGTTCGACCGCAAGCGCCGCGCCGATATCATGAGCCGGACGCTCAGCGTCGATCTCCTCAACCGGTCGCTGCTGTCGGATTTCCTGCCGGTGCAGATGCTGCGCGCCGCCGGTCTCCATTTCCTATCGGCGATCCCTCCGCTTCGCGGCATCGTCATGCGGGAGGGCATCGAGCCCGGCCGCGGCTTCCGCGATATTCCGGCTGCGTTCCGGGAAAAGCTACGCCGGAAGAAAGCCTGACTTGATCGCGATCAGGAACAGCGACACCGTCATGACGGAAAGCGCCGTCGTGATCAGGATCGTCGCGGAGGCGCGCTCTTGCCAGACATGGTATTGCTGGCCGATGACGAAGACATTCGTTGCCGTCGGCAGCGAGGCGAGCAGCATCGCGGCATAGATCCAGACCGGCTCGAACCCGCCGACGAGCGTCAGCGCCGAATAAACCACGAGCGGATGGACGATCAGCTTCGCCGGAACGATGTAGCCGATTTCCGCCGGAACGCGTTTCAGCGGCCTGAGCGCCAGCGTTACACCCATCGCAAAGAGAGCGCAGGGCGCCGCCGCCTGCGCCAGATAGTCGACGAGCTGCCGGAGCGCCGGAGGCTGGTCGAAGTGCAGCACGGCGGCAAGAAATCCGGCAGCAGTCGAAAGAATGAAGGGATGCAGGGAAACCTTCCTGACGATGTCGGCGGCGATCTGCCCGCGTGGACGCTGGTCGTCGCCCGCTGCCGCCATTATCGCCGGGGCGACAATGAAATGCATAGCATTTTCCACGCAGACGATCAGCGCGACCGGGACGGCGGCGCTTTCGCCGAAAGCGAGCAGCGCCAGCCCGGGCCCCATGTAGCCGATATTGCCATACGCTCCGGCGAATGCCTGGATCGTCGACTCATCCATCCGGTTCTTTCTGATCCGGCGGCCGACGATGTAGATGAGGACGAAGATGAAATAGGTAGCCGCGAGATCGGTCGCGATGAAATCGATCCTGGTGAGGTCTTCGACCGGTGTGCGCGACACGAGCTTGAAGAACAGCGCGGGCAGGGCGGCATAGATGATGAAGGTATTGAGCCAGCCCAACGCCTCGGCGGGCTGTTTGGTCACCTTGGCCGCAATATAGCCGATGAGGATCAGGCCGAAGAAGGGCAGGAGCAGGCTGATGATGTCGGTCACTGGACCGTCCAATAATGTTGCAGTGCGAAGCGAAGTGCTTTCGGATTAACCGATCTGCATCAAGATTGGAAAGGTCTCCTGGAACCAGATCGCGGCTTGACTAACAAAGCCGAACATGAATGCCAGCCCCGTCAGCACGAGAAACGCCCCCATAGCCTTTTCGACGGTGCCGAGATGCCGGCGGAAACGCGTCAGGAAGTTCATGAAAGCGCCGGAGAAGCCAGCGGCGATCCAGAAGGGAACCGCAAGCCCGAGCGAATAGACGGCGAGCAGGCCTGCGCCGGAGCCGACAGTTTCGCGCGACGCCGCGACACCAAGGATCGCGCCCAGCACCGGCCCGATGCACGGCGTCCAGCCGAAGGCAAAGGCAAGGCCCATGATATAGGCGCCCGTCAGCGTCGCCGGCTTGCCGCCGCTCTGGAAACGCGCCTCGCGGGCCAGCAGCCCGATTCGGAAGACGCCGAGGAAATTCAGTCCCATGACGATGATGATAAGCCCGCCGATCTTCGCCAGAAGGTCGAGGTGCTGGCGCAGCAGCATTCCGATGCTGGAGGCGCCGGCGCCAAGTGCGACGAAGACCGTTGCGAATCCGAGCGTGAAGAACAGCGCCGAAAAGAGCACGCCGCGGCGTATATCAGGCGCGACAGCGACAGTATTGCCGCCCCGGAACTGTTCGACGGAAATGCCGGCCATATAGCAGAGATAGGGCGGAACGAGGGGAAGCACGCACGGAGAGAGGAAGGAGAGGGCGCCCGCAAGCAGGGCACTCAACAGGGAAATATCGGCAATCGACACGCATTCTCTCCGGCTGCAATCAGGTCGATGTCGTAGCGCCGCGACCAGCCGATTGCCAATCACCTTTTCGCGCTCCGGCAAGAAATGTGCCTAACATGGCCAAAAGGAAGATTTTTCGGTTGACCGCATCAGGTCGCCTGCCTATGTTCCGCGCACTTCCAGCCAGGGCGCTTTTTTTGCCTGAGGCAACAAGGGAGAGCGTAGCTCAGCTGGTAGAGCAACTGACTTTTAATCAGTAGGTCATGGGTTCGAATCCCATCGCTCTCACCAATAAACCAACAGCTTGGCGAGTGGTCGTTTTGTTGGTGGTAAACGCCTGGCTGCACCATTCGTAAAATCCACCATGGCCATGGCCTGCCGGTTACAGTCATGGCTGGCGGTCCGCCCATCACACCATCATTCTGCCCTGGGGGTGTCTTATCAACCCGTGACCCGTAGGAGTGGCTTTCGGGTGGTCCGCGTGCGTTGTCCTTTGACGAGCCAGTCTTATCAAACATCTGCCATAGGTCCAAGCGAGATTGGTCTCCAATGTTCACAGGTGTTTCCTACAGGCCGGAGCTAGATGGCCTGCGCGCAATCAGCGTTATGGCCGTTGTTCTGTACCACGCTGGTGTGGGTGGATTTGCGGGCGGCTACGTTGGCGTCGACGCGTTTTTTGTCTTGTCAGGCTATTTCATGGCAACCATGATCCTGCGGGACCTCTCGCAGGGGACCTTTTCGATCGTCGACTTCTATGTCCGGCGGATGAGGCGAATTTTGCCTGCTCTGTTCGTCATGGTGGCGGTAATCTCCGCGCTGGCGTTCTGGCTCTTCATGCCAGAGGAACTGACTTACTATGCGCGTAGCGCACGGGCGACGGCGCTCTTCTATTCCAATATCCAGTTCGAACGAGAGAGTGGCTATTTCGACTTGGCAGCGAAGACAAAGCCTCTCTTACACACCTGGTCGCTCTCTGTAGAGGAGCAATTCTACCTCATCTTGCCCCTCGGGCTGACGCTTCTTTTTCGGATCAGGAAAGGCTTGATACTTCCGGCCTTGGTCCTTGCTCTGACAGCGTCTCTCGTCTGGAGCCAACTGGAGGTTCAGGTCGATCAGACAAAAGCATTCTACCTTTTGCCATTCCGTTTTTGGGAGTTGATCCTCGGCTCATTGATCGCGGTATACAAGCCCGCCCTGAACCCCGCTGCCGCTGAGGTGATGCCATGTCTTGGCATTGCTGGCCTGCTTTTCTCCGCGGTGGTCTACTCTGAAACGACGGCCTTTCCCGGGCTCACCGCCCTGGTTCCTTGCCTGTCGGCGGCGGCGATCGTCGCTTTCGGTCATCAATCGAAGATGGCAAAAGCATTGCTTGGCAACGCGCCGATGGCGTTCATCGGCGGGATATCCTATTCCATTTATCTTTGGCATTGGCCAATTATCATCTTCCTTCCGTACTTCTACGAACCGGCATCCACGGGAACGGCCGTCGGACTGGTCATCGTCCTTTCGCTCCTGTTCGGCTTAGTGTCTTGGCGTTTCGTAGAGCTGCCGTTCAGATTTGGTTCGCTTGCGGTCAAGAAGCCCAAATATGCTTTTGTCATTCTGACGGCCGTTGTGGCATTTTTTGTTTCAGTCAACGCTTTCATCATCAGCAAAGACGGCCTTCCTCAGCGTCTAAAGGGAGAAGCCTCGCGGCTGTACGCAGCCAAGCACGACGGCAGCCGGTTTCTCGAGCCCGGCTGTTTCGCCGATCCCGATGGGCGAGGACTTCTGACGGCGGATGTGCGAAGTGGAAAAATTTGCAGAATGGGAGCACCGACAGCTCGTCCAGAATTCATCCTTTGGGGAGACTCCCATGCTGCGGCGATCGCCCCCGGATTGGACGTCGCAGCTAGCAGAGCAGGTATCAGTGGCGTCTTTGTGGGAAGCGCCGGATGCCCGCCCTTCGCTTCAGGCGGCCTCATAAGACCCGATAGGGTCGGCCGCTGTGACGGGTTTAACAAAGCTGTGCAGGCGTTTGTACAGGAAAGCGGGATAGGTCACGTTTTACTGGCCGCTTATTGGAGAAAGTACCTTCCCAAGTCGGATTTGCCGAACCAGGGTGTCCAATCTGGGCTGCCAGCGACTTCAGCCTCCAACGAGTCTGCCGAGCCAGTAAAGGCGCGCCTGCTCGATCGCATCAGGGAACTGCAAGCAATTGGCGCTGAGGTGTCGCTAATCATGGATGTGCCAGAGATGGGATATGCGGCGCCGGAACACCTTGCGCGTCTTTCCATGCTCGGAAAAACCCCGCAGCTGGAGATACCTCGGGGGTCCGTTGATGGGCGACAGGCTGTAGCGCGGCGCCTACTTGATGAGGTTGCCAAAGAATTGGACGTCAACGTCATAGATCCTTTGCCATCTCTTTGTGACGACCATTCATGCAATGCGACAGCCGGTGGTATCGTCCGGTACAAGGATGGCGATCATCTTTCTGCATCTGGCGCGAAATCAATCTCTTTCGTCTTCGACACGGTCTTGGCAGGCATGCGCGACCGCATTGCAGCTCATTGACCGCGACCGTGTGGCGCATTCTAAGCATATCCGCAATGTCGACAGCCTCCTTATAGAAAGACGTGAATGGAGACGTATCCTAATTACGTGCAGGGGTCTGGGCATCCGGCATGGCTTCGTGCCGGACGATTTATAGACGCTAAAAGCAAAGGCCGCCGTTTCCGGCGGCCTTTGCTTTTGGGTAGCTGTTGAACTGCGGGCATGCGAGCCCGGAACTCCCATGACGGCTCCCGTTCACATCAACGCCACCTTGGCTCCCGCTTCACGTTGTGCAGCAGCTCGCAGGCCGTTGCAAATGGACCGAACAGCTTGAGCAGGCGAGCCTCTTCCGTTTCGCAGATACCTTGCCGCTTGGCGAATTCCTCCACGCACAAAACGCTCGTGGCTCCAGTGCTCGCGTTGTTCGGCTCAACTCGCTGCATATGCTACTCCTCCTCACGTTGATGGCGAGACCCTACTAAAGACTAATTTAGAAAGAAATAAAATAATACATGAAGGTATGAGAGCGTACGGTACCGGACAGAGCCCAAATCGCACTTCTCAAATAGAATGCCGCGAGTCCCGCGGCCGGATCAGGATTGGCGGGGAGTTGACTGCCGCCAGCTGACGGTCGAGTTTGCTGCGCTAAGCTCCAACATCACCGGACTGCCTTGACAGTCCTACACCCCACGGCAAGCCTACGGGAAATACGAGGAAAGGCGTCGTTGTATCTATCGCAGCTCAGACATGCCTGTCACCAGCCTTATTCCGGTCTCACGAGATAGCTCCGGCTCTGTCGTGACAACATTGGGGAAGCTACTGAGCTTCTGAAGCACATACCGATCCTCGTCTATCTGCTTCCTGAGCTTTCCGACCTCGTTGTAGGAATGCCCCATTTTCACAACCGAGATGCCGGATAGCACCACCGTTGGCACGCCCAGGAACAGCGCATAACAAACGCTAGCGACGCCATTCGTTGCCTTGCCATAGCGCCCAATGTCCTGAGGGATGGAGCCGACGATCCGGCGGACGATCGCATCACGCTCATCCTTGGTGGCCCGCTTGAGGCTGCCGACCCTGACGGCCGGCTTCAGCAACAGCCGAAGACGCATCATGAACAACGGGGCGGTGTGAAACCAAAGCAATCCGCGGGTGCGCAACCGCGGATGCTCTTTCCAGGTTTTCCTCCGCTTGCGTATTGTCAGGTCGGCTGGTCCCAGGCCCAACATTTCTGCCGTTCGGCCCGCGTTGTTAATGTCGACCCGGGCGCAGTTTCGCAGAATGTCCGATGGGAGAGTGGGCTCCGGTGCCGAACCCAGTATGAGCCAGGGCCGATCCAATATTCCCAGCTTCGTAAGCCAACGTTGATGTTCGAACTTTATAGTTTCTAGCGTGGCTTCATCGGGCGAGCGTGATTTTCTGCTGCCTTTGACGCTCTTTAGAGCCGGGTCCATCGCCATCGCAACTAATTCCGTTTTATCGTGTGCCTGACATATATTATCGAATACTACATTCAGTTTGAAAAAGGTATCGACGTTCGCTGCGGGCGGCCGTGACGGTGGCTGAAAACGATCGAATGATCGGAAGGAGATGAGCGGTTGGGGATCGTGCGCCGGAAACTGTTCGAGGCAAAACAGTGGCTTTACCGCTTCATCAAATACCAATGGCTAAGGCCAAAGCCGTGGGTGGATCCGACACTCGCGGATAAGAAGGTGGTGGTCGTCGGTTCTGCGCCTGTCGCATCCAGGCCGGTGGGCTTGGATGGCTCGTATCGCCTGATCACGATCAATGCGGCGCAGCAGGCGCTTGAGCGGTGGGGGATTTCGAAGCCCGACATCACCGTCATGATGTTCAACCAGATCGAAGGCGAAAACACCAACGCCCGCGAGGTCCGCAGGGTCCTTCAAGCCAAACGCACAGGCACGCTCTACTTGATGCTGTGGAGGCATGGCCTTTCGCGGCTGGAGGCCGGATTGAAGCGGTTTGACTACGGCTACGACGAACTTCACATCATTGACCGCTATCGGCGCGTTGCGTTGGTACGGGCGGTCAGCGGTATCCTCAACTTTGAGCTGGATGCATCAACGAAGTACTCGAATGGAGTGATTGCCGCGATGTTCGCGCTTCATAGCGGGGCGTCGTGCGTCATCCTGAGCGGCATCAATCCTCGCTCCACCGGCCACGCCTATAACAGCGAGAATCTCGTCCGGATGCATGGCGATACCGACTTTCGGATGCTCAAGACATTGATGAGCCTCCGCTGCCCAATTTATACGGCAGACCCGGAAGTCGCGGAAACGACGGGATTGCTGTTATGGCGGGGAGAGCCTAGCGAGCAGGAAGGCTCATTTCGTCGCGGATGATGGCGGACAGCCTCGCAGCTTCATTCAGCGGTTTGTAGTCGTAGGGTTCGAGGCTTCCTTCGAAAGGTCTTGTAAGCCGAAGGGTCTGCTGCAAATCGCGGTGGAAGCGCTCGAATTTCTCAAGACGCTGACCTGGGATCTTGGTGAGGTCCAATGAATAGACCGGCTTTCCGGATGCCAGTGCTTCGCACGGCATGGTGATGGAGTCCTTCGCGATGAGGTAAGCGTCCGCAGCGGCAACAAAGTCGAGATAGGGATTTGGAAGTGCGCCGTCCCAAACCTGGAGGCGGTTGCTGCGGAGCCTCAGCAGCTGTTCAAGTGTCGCCTCGCTCGACCGCCGCGACGTAGAAACCAGCACGCGCCAACCTTGCTCCTGGAGATGCGTCACGGCGCGGACGATCGAGTTGAGTGCCAACTGGTCGTACTCGTAAGCACCATTCGCCCCGCCCACAAAGACACCGGCAACCTTGCCGTCATCAGGCGAATAGGTCGCTCGCGCAGACGGACGCCGTCCTTCGATCACGTGCGGACTGAGCCGGTGCGGCACCCCAACCATCGGGAAGTAGTTGGATCTGCTCGAGAGCTCGTCGGTCCAATCATGGCGCGAAACGAAGACGTAGTCGTAGCCTTGGATCTCCGGTCTCTGTAGATGGATGGCAATCGGCCGATCGCCGAACGCACGTTTGGCCTTGAGGACCGGTTTCTCCGGCCGGTATCCGCAAGAAATCAGGATGTCCGGTTCAGGCTCGGAGCGACGGAAGATCGGCGGGGCGAGCAGCCGCTTCAGTCCATGGCGCGGAACGATAATTTTTTCCAGGGGAGTGGGGTCGAAATAACGCCCCACGCCGAGGCACTGCGAAAGAGTGCCTATCTTCTGCTCACTGACCGCCCATACCCGGAGAGGGCGCTGAAGGACGGGCGGGTCATAGGTCGATTCCATGTCTGCTCAACGCCGGACTGAGCGCTCAGTTTGCGCGCTGCTGAACGAACAATACCCGGTCCCTTGCCGCGAACCATTCGTCGGCATAGTCGTCGTTCTTGTACTCCTCGAAATAAGGACCTCCGTCGGTGAAGTGAACGAGCTTGGCGTCATTGCGCTTTTCATATTCGTTGACGAGATAGTTCCAGGTCACCGGAATACTACCGATCAGGTCATCGTTCTCAAGCCATTTGAACTGATGAAGCTGCAGCCCAGTCGCGGTGTTGACGTAATCGGGGGAGAGTGCGCGGCATTTGTCGTTGTTGAACATGAGGAGGCTCGACCAGTTCTTTTTCTCGTACTTGGTTTGCGTCTGACCCAGGAATTTGGTCTCCACCTTCGGGGTGTAATCATGCTTCACGCACATCGCGGCGTAGCGCTCGTCTCGTAGCGACCACAATTCGGCTATGTCGGCGCGAGCCAGCATGTCGCAGTCCATGAAGATGCTCCAGCCGCTAAAGCTGCTTAAATAGGGCGTCAGAAATCTCGAGAACGAAAACTCTGTTGATTGAAGAGCATTGCGCTCGCGGGTGAAAATGCCGCCGAGATTCGACAAAACAATAGGGCTGAACTCAACGGGGAGCGTGGATTTCTCCAGGATACTTTGCGATAAAACATGATAGGCGACCGCTTCCTTTGTATCGAAACCGATGAATATCCGAATCGTTTCCTGATCCATCTCAGTGCCTCTTGTTGGTTTGTCCGTTCGGTAGGCTGTTGCCAGCCCGACTCATGAATTTGGGTCCTTCTTCAGTCGGGCTTGCTCCCGCTGTTTGCGTGTCTTGGGTCTGATGCGACGGAAAAGGGTGTCCAGACCTCGCTGGACCTTCGTCACCGACATCAGCCGATCGATCTGGTCGTTCGCATTGTCCAGACGTTCCGCCAGAACTGCGGCCATCTCCATGAGCAGTTCGGCAGGGGGCATGTCTGGAAAGCTCTTCAACAAGGCAGCGGTTCGTGTGACGTCACCGTCCTGATTGAATGCCGCGATCTCTCCTCTTTTGGCACAAAGCCGGAGGAAGACCTGCTCGTAAGTCCAATCGTGAACGTTGAAGACTTTCCATGTTTCGCCCCTTGTTCCCGAAAATCCTGCAAGCACGATTTCTGAGGCAGGCTGGAGATCGCGAAGCCACAGCGTCAGGGCAAAACCGCTCGTCGGTATTTTTCCGGAGGGGTAATCGTCCGCGACCGAGGAGAGATCCAGATGATAGACTTTGGCACCTTCAAAAGCCGATTTGGGGCTGAATCGCTCTGACGGTGCTACACGAATGTTGACGATGCCTACGAGCGCCTCTTCCGGAAAGAAGCTGAGGACATCTTTCACTTCCTTGCGATGGACAATGTTGGCGCCACTTGTCCCGCTTCGCGCCACCAGCAATGAAGGCCTGTCAAAATCTTTGTTCAGTACCTTGTAGACCTTGTTGAAGAATACGAAGAGCGCTGACTGGGGAAACGCTTCCGTAAGCCGGAAAGGTTCGGTGCGGTCGCTGTTTCCGACCAGAACGATGTGCGAAAACGATGAGAAGAACTGCCGCCATTCGTCCCTCTCTCTGAAGTTCAGCGGCATTGGATTTGAATTCATCGATCAGCCACTAAGCGCCCGTGGGGCGCATGCCGCCCTTGAAATATGATTTGACCTTTTTCGCTCTCGCCAGCCCTCCGACGGTACTCCCGACGTACAAGGCGAAGTCGCCCAAATCGCGTGCGGGAGAGCGGCATTCGCAGAACTCCGACCATGGAGTTCCATTCAGAAGGTCCGAATACTGTCCCGCGAATTTGCGATGGGCCCAGTTTATGGAATGCTGCCAGGGTTTGCGCCGGCCGGTAAAATGGACAACAGCGGGATCTGAAACGAAGGGCAGCATTCCGGTCTGTACGTTCCAGCGGAATGGCAGCGGAAGCCATGTTCCCTGGAACGCAACGTTGAGAACGTCTTGATCGTTCGCGTCAAACTTCGCGTTTGGCCGTTCGATCAAAGCACGCGCACGCGCCAGCAGCCCCTCTGAACGGCATTTCTGCCAGTCAAATAACAGCACGCCGGCATTGAAGTATCTTGGCCCGAACATCAGCCCGAGCTTCTGTTCTCTCCTCCGTGCCTTTTCCGGGAAAGCCATGATGTAGTCATCAACCGCACCCAGCGCCTTGCCTTGAAGGTCCGCCGTGAGCAGGTCGCCGACAGGCGCCGCTGCGAGTATATCCGCATCGACGTAGAGTACGCGTACGAAGGAATCTGGAAGGAGCAGGTCGATGAAGAGACGGGCGAGAGTTGCCGGGGGCCAGCGTCCCGAGGTGGCTGCAAGGTCAGATGGTTCGCTGTAAGTGACGATTTCGATATCGATCCCGTTGGCTTCGTTGAATCTGCGAATATCGTCGTGGGCGCTTTGCTGTAAGTCGATGCCAATCAGAATGTACTTCGTATCGGGGCGGGAGTTTTTCTGGAAGACGGAAAGAAGTGCGCAGATCGCAGCTGGCATCATTCTCATGTCAGCGCAGGTTACCACAGCATAGCGAAACATTCAGTTCAGGCCTCAAACGGTTCCTACGTGACTCACTTATTCTAAATTAGCACATTTATATCTTCTAAATGAGAATATGTACAACTAGAACCAGGCCGGAGACATTCAAGTTCCGTGTTGGTAGTTTCTGTTTCGTGGAACTTGGGGCGCGGGCTGCCTGAGGCGTATCGCTGCTGGCGAGCCGGAGAGGGGATGGGCGATGTCTGACAGCAAGGCGATCTTGATCAACGACACATCCACGAAACCGCATCTGGGCTGCAGGCTTGTCGTATCGCAGATAGTCAAGCTTGCTGCGGCACACGGGATACAGGTCGTAGCGACGTCATCCGTTCATACGGATTGGCGCACACAATCTGCTCTTCAAGATGAAATGCGGAAGGCAGATCTCGTCATCGTTAATGGCGAGGGGACACTCCACCACTCAAGCAGGCAAGCCAAGGCACTGGCGGAGGTGGGGCCGTTCTGCCGCAGTGCCGGTGTTGCGAGCGTACTCATCAATTCGGTTTACGAGGAGAACGACGATGCCATAGCGCGCGCCTGTGAAGCATTCGACCGCATTTACGTCAGGGAGTCACTGAGCGCACACAACGCCAGGCTCGCCGGTTTGCAGGTAGAAGTCGTACCGGACCTGACATTGTCCAGTCGCGCAATGAGTTCGTATCGGTCATCCTCGAGGGGCGGATCGATGGTCGTGACTGACAACGCCAACAGCGAACGGAACAAGCAGCTGCTTGAGCATGCTCTCCGGCGCCGAGATGCCTCCTACCTGAACCTCAACACCTGTGAGCCCTCGAATCCCTTTCTCGACAAGTCGGCCCGGCCTTTCGCAGTTTTCATGCCGGATGGCGCCGCCGATGAAGCGCCGGCCCCGCGTCAACCGCAACGGATCGGATATCGCGCCTTTCGCAAGTCGGTCTTCCGGCCGCTGATGGCTTCGCGCATGGACATGATACGGGACACGACACGCTTCCGCCCGGCCCCGGAGATCCTGACCACGATAGCAGAGGCCAAAGGCCTGATTGCAGGTCGGTTTCACGCTGCCTGCCTGTCACTGATGGCAGGAACGCCCTTTGCATCCATGGCATCCAATACTTCGAAGACGCGCGGGATGCTCGAAGATGCGGGCCTTTCCAAATTCCTGGCTGGAGATCCGGCGGCCGCTTTCCAACTGGCGACGTCCTGGCGGGAGCAAGACAACATTGCGGCGGCTACCTATGTTGCCAGGGCCGAGAGAGATGCGCTCGAGATGTTCAACGACATTGCCTCGTTGGTCCGATAGGACCGCGGGGCTTTCAGTCTTCGTCGGAGGTCTTGCCGAGCGTGTCGGCTACATATGCGCCTCGTTCTCCCATCGGCCGAGGCTCGCCTGTAGTCGAGTCGTGCGCGGTCTGGTGTTCAAGTTCGGCGTTGAGCATGGCGCCGACAATCACGATGATCGTCGATATCCACATCCAGACCATGAAGCCTATCAGCGCGCCGAGCGTGCCGTAAGTGGCGTTATAGTTGGCGAAGTTTTCCAGGTAGTAGGAAAACAACATCGAAGCGCCTAGCCATAGGAGTGTGCTGCACACCGCTCCCCAACTCAGCCAGTGAAACTTCGCATGCTCGCGGCTCGGCCCATAATGATAGAGCAACGTGATGCCCGCGCCGGCAAACGCGAGGATCACCGGCCAGCGCGCAAACCTTGCCAGTTGCTCCTCCCACCCATCGAGCCAGAGATACGAGAGGACTGCGGGAACAACGCCGATGGCGGTGATCAGGATGACTGCGATCAGCAGCGCGCCGAGCGTGAACGTCAAGGACATCAGGTTCAGCCTGACAAGGCTTCGCTTCTCGGCCTCGCCATTGGCGACATTCATCGCCTCGAACAGCGCCTTGATCCCGCTGTTAGTGCTCCATAAGGCGACGACCAGCCCGACGACGAAGGCGATACTTAACGATGACGTTTTCTGCTGGGCGAGCGCGTCGAGCTGCGTGAGGATGATATCAAGGGAGCCGGGAGGCAGCAGGCTCGACAGGAAATCGATGTGACCGGCGATTGTCACCGGGTCAGCGACGAAGCCATAGAGCGAAACCAGCGCGGCGAGTGCCGGAAACAACGCCAGCAGCAGGTAGTAGGTCACCCCCGCCGCAATCAACATGACGCGATCGTCGATAATTTCAGCGACGATGCGCCAGAAGACATCTTTCAACCCCTTCAGCGGAATCTGATTCGGGGTATCGGCATCTCTTCCCCGGTCCGGTTCATGCGCGTGCGGAACACTTTTTCCTGTCGCGCCAGTCTCCCGTGCCGCCATTGGTCAACTCCCGTGACGGAACCGCTCGGGTCCCTTCCGGTGATCTGCTCGTCAGCGTTAGAAGGCGGACCCGCGTCAGAGGCGCTGCTTTGTTCCGGCGCTCTTGCCGTCTGAACTTTTCGAACGTTCCTCGAAACGCTCGGAACCTTTCGCGAGGTCTGAGCCCTTCTTGGCCTCCACTTTCTTTTCCTCCGCCGCGGTGCTTTTCCTCAATCCCCGCGCCGCTTGTTTCCCTTTTTCCGTTGGAGCTTGCTCGATACCCATGACATTTCCTCCGCTGCTACTGTGCCAAGGCTTCAACGGCTAAGCTTCCGGTTCGTTCCCTCTATTCGGCAGGCCCCTGAGCCTTGCCGGCTGCTGCTGAACAGTAGGCCCGGAACGTTCGTTCGGCATGCAAGTTTATCTGGAGTGAGACATCATAGCTCTGGAGAATTGGCGTTGCTGCCGCACTGGACGAAGGAATGTGAATGCGATTTTTCCGCGACAACGGACTGACCATTGTTCTCCTCACGGCGACACTTGTCACGATCGGCGGCATGCTGCTCAGCGGATGGCAGAGCTTGAACCAGGAGCTTGCGGAACACGGTTTCCCCCAGCTGACATTGCTGGAATACGCCGGGTCGGGTCATTTTCTCTCGGCACTGTTCGAGAACTGGGAGAGCGAATTCCTGCAAATGGCCACTTACGTGGTTTTGACCGCGTTCCTCTTTCAACGGGGCTCGGCAGAATCGAAAGATCCGGATGACACCTCATCGCAGGACGAGCACATCTTGGTCCCTGCCCATGATCCTCACGTGCCGGGGCCTTTGAGAGGCGGGCGGCTCGCGCGCAAACTCTACGCTTATTCGCTGGGCATAGTCCTAGTGGTCCTGTTTGTCGCAAGTTTCATTCTTCATCTGTTCGGCAGTGCTCAAAAGGAGGCACTTGAGGCGGCCCTGCGTGGCCACCCGGCGACGAGCTTCCTCGACCATCTAGGCAGCGCGCAATTTTGGTTCGAGTCATTTCAGAACTGGCAATCCGAGTTCTTTTCCACCGCCGTCCTTGTTGTCCTGTCCATATTCCTGAGGTTCAAGGGCTCGCCGGAATCGAAACCCGTCGCCGCACCGCATCACCAAACTGGCGGGTGAAAGCCTAGAACGTTAATTGGCAACTGGTTCAACCCAGTCGCATCGGAAGGCCAGAACGGGCTTCGAAAATCCCTTCAGACGCCGGCGCGTAGCGTGGGCGAAGAGATCTGAGGCGCCGTATTCCCGGAAAATGTTCTCCGATACCAAAATCTGGTCGCTGGAGGCGGCGCCGCACAATCGCGCTGCAAGTTGCACCGTGGAGCCGAACAGGTCGTTACTATCCTCGACGGGCTCGCCGCAATCGAGTCCGATGCGAACATGAATTGGTTCAGGATTGCCGCGGTTGTACCGCTTGAACTCCTGCTGAACCATTCTTGCACATTCGACGGCTGCAGGGATCGAGGCGAACGTCGCCATGATTCCGTCGCCGGTATGCTTCACCTCGCGGCCGGCACACTGGCCGAGGCACCTACGCACAAGGGAGTCGTGCGCCCTGACCATTTCGGTTGCCAAGCGGTCGCCAAGGCGTGATGTCATTGCCGTCGAGCCGACGATATCGGTAAACAGGATGGCCCGGTGGCCGGCATCCACAGTGGCCGAGGATTGCCCGGGCGCCGGCTTTGGATCGGTAATGCGGCCGAGAAAGGCCTCTACCGCCGACAATGCAACTTCGACGATTTCGCCGGCGACAAAGCCGTGGGCTTCCCGGTGCACACATTGTGCCGTTTCCGCATCGGGCGCATCTACGAGGCAGAACACGGTCCCCCGGGGCTGGTCGTACCAGTAGGTGAGGAATTTGACCCCGTATTGATCCTGAATCTCGATGTCCTTGCGGTGTGCCTCGGCAATGTCGGCGGCTGTGGTTCCCGCGAGATCATGCCGGTCTATGAAGATAGGCATTGGCGCGCTCCTTCCGGAATCCTCCGCATATAGGAGGCATGTATTCTACGGCCTGCATACGAATCCGTCCACATTCTCGAACGGTTGATTTCCATCATCGCCAGCGGGCCGGGATACGGTCAAAAGCCTCGTCATCCACCAGCCTTCCCAACAAGCCTGGGTGCTCTAGCTTTCTGGTTGTGAAAAGGAGGAATGCTATGTCTGACGCTGTAAATCAGACCGTGCCGACCCGCAAAGTGCTGCGCGGCCGACCTTACAGTATGAGCGAATTTGCTCGGAAATATCGCTTGGATGAAAAGGAAGCCAGGCGGCTTTACGAAAAGTTCGGGCCTTCGGCGACCGAGCTCGACCTCTTGATGGCCGCCAAGCGCAGGCCGCCGAAATTGCCGCCGGACCTCGATTCCTGATGAAAATCCGTACCGGGGGCTGCCTTTGTGGCGCGGTCAGATATGAAGTGAAGGGTGAGCCGCTTCGCGCCGGCCTCTGCCATTGTGCAGATTGCAGAAAGGAGAGTGGCTCGGCCTTCGTCACCTTCGCGGTATGGCCACGCACCGCATTCGACTATTCCGGCAGGGTCGCGACATTTGAAGGCCGCAGCTTCTGTACGGCATGCGGCGGGCGGCTGTTCTGCCTCACGGAGAACGAGGCGGAACTCAGGCTCGGTTCGCTGGACGAGGCGCCGATGGAAATTGCTCCAACCTATGAAGTATGGATCAAGCGGCGCGAAAGCTGGCTCCATCCGATGCAAGGAACGCAGCAGTACCAGGAAGATGCCGACTAAACCGGATTTTCATTACCAAGATTTAATGCAATTTTTCGCTATTCCATGCCGATGCGCCTCTCGCAGTTAGTTCCGGTTCATCTTCGCTATGACTATTTACATGGCGAAGGAGCAGGCGCTCCCATGGTGGTTTGAGGATTTCATGAACGATTTCGAATCCGGAAGCGGCGCGAAGGCCGTATCGGCTAGGCTCGATCTTGCTGAGGTACTGGCAACCTCCGGCAAGCGTGGCCAGGGTCGCCGCTGGCGCGGCCGGCTTATAGCGGCAGCCATAGTCATTGCCGTGGCCGGTAGCGGCGGCTATGCTTATTACGGCCGCAACGGCAATGAATACAGCTATACGACCCTGCCGGCAAAGCGCGGCGATTTGACGGTCCTGGTGACGGCAACCGGCTCCGTGCAGCCGACGGAACAGGTCGACATATCGAGCGAGCTTTCGGGCACCGTGCGCGACGTCAACGTCGATTACAACAGCGAGGTGAAATCCGGCGAGGTGCTGGCAGTTCTTGATACGAACAAGCTGGAAGCCGATGTGAAAAGTTCGCGCGCGAAGGTCGTATCCGCCAAGGCGAACGTTGCCAAAGCCGATGCCGACCTGCTTTCGGCGCAGAGCTCGCTGGAGCGCTTGAAAAGTCTGGTCAAAAGCAACGTCTCGACGCAGCAGAGCCTTGAGGACGCATCCTACAAATATGAGTCTGCCGTCGCCGCAAAGCAGATAAACGAAGCGGACGTGCTCTCGGCCGAAGCGGACCTGCAACTGGCAGAGGTCAACCTAGCCAAAGCCAAGATCGTTTCGCCGATCGACGGCGTCGTACTGACCCGCTCGGTCAATCCTGGGGCAACCGTTGCTGCCTCGCTTTCGGCGCCGGTGCTCTTCACGATCGCAGGCGATCTCAGGAAGATGGAACTGCAGGTGGACGTCGACGAGGCCGATGTCGGCCAGATCGCGGTCGGACAGAAAGCGACCTTTACGGTCGACGCCTATCCGGACAAGACCTTCCCCGCCGAGATCGAGCAGATCCGTTTCGCCTCCGCGACAACCAACAACGTCGTCACCTATAAGGCCGTGCTTTCGGTCGACAACGCAGGCCTGCTGCTACGCCCAGGCATGACGGCTACCTCGGACATCACGGTCGAGGCCGTCAAGAATACGCTGATGGTGCCGAACGCAGCGCTGCGTTACGCGCCGCCGGAAACCGCATCGCGCGGGCGCGGCATCTTTGCTCTTTTCCGTCCGCCACGCATCGGCCGCCCGCGTGGAGGCGCTGGCGGTAGCGAGGCGCTGACTGGCGCAAAGCGGCGCGTATGGGTGCTTCGGAATGGCGTGCAGGTGCCGTTGGTCATCCAGGTCGGCTCCTCAGACGGTCAGTTCACCCAGGTCGTCTCCGGTGAATTGAAGGAGAACGATCGGCTTGTGACCGACGCAACGGCGCTGACGCAATAGACGGGACACGACGATGACCAGTCCGCCGCTTCTCGAATTCAGACAGGTATCGAAGGTCTATGGCCATGGCGAAGCGGCTATCCGCGCGCTCGACCACATCGACCTGCGGATCGCGACGCATGAATTCGTCGCGATCATGGGGCCGTCAGGCTCCGGAAAATCCACGGCGATGAACATCCTCGGCTGCCTCGACGTGCCGAGCGCCGGCGACTACATCTTCCAGGGCATTTCCACGAAAGGTTTCGACCGGGGGCAACTGACGCTGCTGAGGCGCCATATGCTGGGCTTCGTCTTCCAGGGCTTCAATCTTCTCGCCCGTACATCGGCGGTCGAGAACGTCGAGTTGCCGCTGAGCTACCGCGGGATTGCCGCGCGAGAGCGCCGCGAGCGTGCCATTGAAGCGCTTGGTCTGGTCGGCCTGGCGGGACGTGAACACCACAAGACACAGGAGCTTTCCGGCGGCCAGCAGCAGCGCGTGGCGATCGCGCGGGCGATCGTCACCGAACCCGCTCTGCTTCTCGCCGACGAACCGACCGGCAATCTCGACACCAGGACCAGCGCCGAGATCATGGATCTGATGACCCGCCTGAACCGGGAGCAGGGCATCACCATCGTCATGGTCACGCATGAGCCGGACATCGCGGCCTATGCCCAGAGGATACTGCGTTTCGTCGACGGAAGGCTCGAAGCCGAGGTTGCGCCTCGGGAGGAGGCGGATCATGTTTCTTGAAACGCTGAAGCTCGCGCTGCGCGCCATCAGCCGAAACATGTTGCGGTCCTTCCTCACCGTGCTTGGCGTCGTCATCGGCGTTGCAGCCGTCATTGCACTGGTGACAATCGGCAATGGCACCACCGAGCAGGTCTCCACCGAACTTTCGCGGCTCGGAACCAACATGCTGTTCGTGCGTCCGGGGCAGTTCGGTCCGGGGCGGGCGAGTGCAGAGGCGAGGCGGTTCACCGTCAAGGACGTCGATGCAATCCGCGATCAGCTGACGGGCGTTCGCGCCGTGGCGCCGCTCAACCAGACGACGGCGACGGCGATCTACGGCGGACAGAGCCATTCGACCACCATCATGGGCACAACCAACGACTATTTCATCGCCCAGGATTGGGACATTGCGCTTGGCCGCACATTCGAGGCGGCAGAAGAGCGCGGACGTGCCAGGTGCATTCTCGGCGAGACGGTGCGGTCGGAGCTTTTCGGCGCGGCCAATCCAACAGGCCAGCAGATCCGCGTGGGCAAGGTATCCTGCAGCGTCATCGGCGTTCTGGCAAAACGCGGGCAATCGGGCATGGGCAACGACCAGGACGATGTGGTGATCCTGCCCGTGAAGGTCTACCAGCGCCGGGTCGGCGGCAGGGCCAATGCCACGGTTCAGATGATCGTCATCTCGGCGCGCGACGGCGTCTCGACCTCGAAGGTGCAGGCGGAAACGGAAAACCTGCTGCGCGAGCGCCGCAAGATCGTTCCGGGCCGAGACGACGATTTCACCGTCAACGACATGACGCAGATCGCCGCGGCGATGACGGGGACGACGACGCTGCTCACCGGACTTCTGGGAGCGGTGGCGGCAATCAGCCTGCTCGTCGGCGGCATCGGCATCATGAATATCATGCTGGTTTCCGTGACCGAGCGCACGCGCGAGATCGGCATCCGCCTTGCCATCGGCGCGCTCGAAACCCAGGTCCTGATGCAGTTCCTGGTGGAAGCCATAGCGCTGTCGCTCTTCGGCGGCATTACCGGCATCGTGCTCGGGATGGGGATCGGCTTTGTCTCCGTCACGCTCTTGAAGGTTCCCTTCGTCTTCAGCCCCATGATGATCGCCGTTGCTTTCCTCTTCTCGGCTGCCATCGGGATGATATTCGGTTATTTTCCGGCTCGCCGGGCCGCACAGCTGAACCCGATTGACGCCTTGCGCCACGAATAAAATAGCTTCACGTTCGCTTTCCTGGCTCTGAATTATCACGGTAGCTTGCCATCCTCATTTCTGCCATGTCACTATGTGATATATCAGTTTGAAGCATGGATTCCGGAATGCAGAATTCGCAGAGCCATCTGGCCTACCTCGCACTGGAGCACGCGATCGTGACGCTGGTGTTGAAGCCTGGTGCGCTCGTGACGGAAAAGCAGCTGATCGATCTGGCAGGACATGGGCGCACGCCGGTACGGGAAGCGATTCAGAAGCTTGCGTGGCAGGGGCTTATCATCGTCCGGCCGCGCGTCGGGTTGCAGATTGCGGAGATCAAGGCGGGTGACCATGCCAATGTCATGCAGGTGCGCAGGGAACTGGAGCCGATCGCGGCATCGCTCGCCGCCGAGCATGCGACGGACGAACAGCGGGCGGCGCTGACCGAATGCGCCCGCGCCATGGCGGACTGTACCGTCAACGGCGATCTTGATGCTTTCTTTGCGGCCGACAAGGCGTTCGACGAAATTCTCGAAGAAGCCTGCCCGAACACCTTCATCACGGTGGCACTCGGGCCCGTGCAGACGCATTCACGGCGTCTCTGGTATTCCACCGCCAATCCGGATCGGATGAACCGCTCGATCTCGCTTCACGTCGCAGTCATTCACGCGATTGAGGCGGGCAGGGTGGAAGAATCGCGCAAGGCAATGGCAACCTTGATTGACTACCTGAGCCACAAATGAAAACGGCTCCGTCTCCGGAGCCGTCCATCAATTCATGCAAAGACCATCAGCCGACAAAGGCGCGTTCGATGACGAACTCGGCGGGTTTGCTATTGGCGCCTTCTTCAAGGCCCGCCTTTTCCAGAAGTTCCTTGGTGTCCTTCAGCATGGCGGACGAGCCGCAGATCATGCCCCGGTCGATTGCCGGGTCGAGCGCCGGAACGCCGAGATCCGTAAAGAGCTTGCCGGAGGAAATCAGATCGGTGATGCGGCCGGTGCGCTCGAAATCCTCACGCGTCACGGTCGCATAGTGGCGCAGCTTATCGCCGACGATTTCGCTCAGCAGCTCGTCATTGCGGATTTCATCAACGAGGTCGAAGCCGTATTTCAGCTCAGCGACGTCGCGGGTCGTGTGCGTGAGGATCACTTCCTCATACTTCTCATAGGTTTCCGGGTCGCGGATAAGGCTTGCGAAGGGGGCAATGCCTGTTCCGGTCGAGAACATGTAGAGCCGCCTGCCGGGGGTGAGTGCGTCGAGAACCAGCGTGCCCGTCGGCTTCTTGCGCATCAGGACCTGATCGCCCGGCTTGATGGCCTGAAGATGCGATGTGAGCGGGCCGTCCGGCACCTTGATGGAGAAGAATTCGAGTTCTTCGGCCCAGGCGGGGCTTGCGATCGAATAGGCGCGGAACACCGGCTTGCCTTCGACCATCAGGCCGATCATTGCAAACTCGCCCGAGCGGAAACGGAACCCCTGCGGCCGGGTCATGGTGAAGCGGAAGAGCCGGTCGGTATAATGCGTGACGCTCAGCACCTTCTCGGCATAGACATTTGCCGGAATGGCGGAGGCGAAATCTTCGGTCTTTGCAGGAGCGTTCATTTTTCTTAATCGGATCCCGTATTCGTCGGATGATCGTGCGGATGCGAGGCAGATATTACAAATCCGCCTGAAGTTAAAGGCAATCCATTCTCCGGCGCGCTACCAAGAGGAAATATGCATGTCATGCTCATGATTCAATGCCTGTGCGCCATGTTGCTTTTGCGCTGGCGAAGCGAAGCAAAGGATGCATATTAGGCCAAAACGCCGCCTGCAGGTTTTAAGCGGCGATAGGCGGTGGGGAAACATGAAGATTTTCAACTACAAGCGCGTTCCTTATGCAGAAATACGCGCCTTTTCCGTCCATATTTTGACGGCATCCGGCTCCTTCCTTGCCTTTCTCGGCGTGGTCGCCGCCGCCGAGCATCGTTTCATCGATATGTTCTGGTGGCTGGGTCTTGCTCTGCTTGTTGACGGCGTCGATGGCCCGATCGCCCGCAAGGTGCGCGTAAAGGAAGTCCTGCCCAACTGGTCGGGCGACACGCTCGACAATATCATCGATTATGTGACCTACGTGTTGCTGCCCGCTTTCGCATTGTATCAGAGCGGCATGATCGGCGAGCCCTGGTCTTTCGTCGCGGCCGGGATGATCGTCGTTTCGAGCGCCATCTACTATGCCGATATGGGCATGAAAACGGATGAGTATTTCTTCTCCGGATTCCCTGTCGTCTGGAACATGATCGTCTTCACGCTCTTCGTCATCGATGCCGATGCAGCGACCGCGTTGAGCGTCGTGGTCGTCTCGGTGATACTCACTTTCCTGCCGATCAATTTCCTGCATCCGGTCCGCGTCCAGCGCTTGCGGCCGCTCAATCTCGCGGTCTTCTTTCTCTGGTCGGCGCTCGGCATGTATTCGCTGCTCATGCATTTCAGCATGCCGCAGTGGGCGGTTGTTCTCTTCGTGATCAGTGGCATCTATCTCTATTGCATCGGCGCCGTATTGCAGTTCTTCCCGGCGCTGGGCCGCAGCGAATAGGAGACACATATGACAAAGACGCAGGCGATCGCATTCAGCCGCAATGGCGGAACTGAGGTTCTGGAATATGTCGATATCGACCTGCCGCCGCCGACCGCCGGCGAGGTGCAGATCAGGCATGCCGCGATAGGCCTCAACTTCATCGACGTGTATTTCCGCGATGGCACCTATAAGGCGCCGCATCTTCCCTTCGTTCCGGGCAAGGAAGCCGCCGGCACCGTCACCGTGGTCGGGCCGGGTGTGACGGATTTTTCCGTCGGCGATCGGGTTGCCTATGCCGGTGCCGACGGTGCCTACAGCGTCGAACGGAATGTCGCGACCAAGCATCTCGTCAAGGTGCCGGACGGCATTAATCTGGAGACGGCGGCTGCGATGATGCTGAAGGGCATGACCGTCGAGTATCTGTTGAACCGGACATTCAAGGTGGGGCCGCAAACCGTCCTGCTGTTTCACGCTGCGGCGGGCGGCGTCGGGCTCATTGCCGGGCAATGGGCAAAGGCGCTCGGAGCGACCGTGATCGGCACCGCAGGCTCGGAAGACAAGGTGAAGCTCGCACTCGAGCACGGCTATGATCACGTCATCAATTACCGGACGGAAAACTTTCTCGATCGTGTGCGTGAAATCACCGCCGGCAAGGGCGTGGACGTCGTTTATGACTCGATCG
The DNA here is from genome assembly GCF_056755095.1 of Rhizobium sp. SVR5-9E. Classification (NCBI taxonomy): domain Bacteria; kingdom Pseudomonadati; phylum Pseudomonadota; class Alphaproteobacteria; order Hyphomicrobiales; family Rhizobiaceae; genus Rhizobium; species Rhizobium sp. SVR5-9E. The sequence continues at coordinate 64,425 of NZ_JBNDHS010000005.1, forward strand.
GCCGCGACACCTTCCCGCAATCGCTTGACTGCCTGAAGCCGCGCGGCCTGTTCGTGTCATTCGGCCAATCCTCTGGCCCGATCGAGAACTTCACAATGGCAATGCTGGCGCAGAGGGGCTCGCTTTTTGCGACCAGGCCGACCCTTTTCACCTACATTGCGACCCGCGAGGAACTGACCGCCTGTGCAAACGCGCTATTTGATGTTGTGCTAAGCGGCAAAGTGCGTATCAATGTCAATCAAACCTATCCATTGCGTGAGGTGGGACGGGCTCACACGGATCTGGAAACAAGAAGAACTACCGGAACTACGCTGCTGATTCCATGAAAGATCCGGAACGGACGGATCGGCAGAGAGAAATGAGGGGAACGTGTCGTCATTGAATGCGCTGTCGTCCGGTGCGTTACTGTCGGTTCAGAAGCTGACGAAATTCTTCGGTAGCTTTGCTGCCTGCAATGAAATCGATCTCGATATTGCCCCAGGCGAAATTCACGCGCTTCTGGGAGAAAACGGCGCGGGAAAATCCACGCTGGTGAAGATGCTGTTCGGCGTGCTGGAGCCGACCGGCGGCCAAATCTTTTGGTCGGGAAAATCGGTTGCGATCGACTCTCCGGGAGAAGCCCGCAAACTCGGCATCGGCATGGTCTTCCAGCATTTCTCACTTTTCGAGGCGCTGACGGTCGCCGAAAACATCGCGCTTTCCCTCGATGACAGAATTCCGATCGGCAGGATCGCCGAAGAGGCGAGGGCACTGTCGCGCGCCTACGGTCTGCCGCTCGATCCGCACGCCCACGTCGCCGACCTTTCCGTCGGCGAGCGCCAGCGCATCGAAATCGTCCGCGCCCTGCTGCAGAACCCGAAGCTGATCATTCTCGATGAGCCGACTTCCGTTCTGACGCCGCAGGAGGCCGACAAGCTTTTCGAAACCCTCTTCAAGTTGAAGGCGGAAGGCCGCTCTGTCCTCTACATCAGTCATCGTCTCGAGGAAGTGCAGCGTCTTTGCGATCGCGCCACGGTGCTGCGCCACGGCAGGGTGACGGGCATCTGCGATCCGAAGCGCGAGACGCCCGGCTCGCTCGCCAGAATGATGGTGGGTTCGGATGTGGCGAGCGTCACACATCCCGATCGCGGCAATCCGGGGGATGTTCAGCTCGCGGTGACAGGCCTCTCGGTCGCACCTCGCACGCCCTTCGCCATGCCGCTGAAGGATGTATCGCTCGCCGTTCGTTCCGGTGAGATTCTGGCAATTGCCGGTGTCGCCGGAAACGGGCAGGGCGAACTCTTCGACGCGCTGTCCGGGGAGTATCCCGTGGCTTCGGCAGATGCGATTGTCATCCGCAGGCAACCCGTGGGCACAAAGGGCATCGCTGCCCGCCGCCTGCTCGGCGCGGGTTTCGTTCCCGAAGAGCGCCATGGGCACGCCGCCGTTCCAACCATGAGGCTTTCCGACAACCTCGTACTCGCGCGCAGCCAGTCGGATCGAAAGACCTTTCTCGCGGGCGGCTTCCTCAAGGTTATCCGCCGCGGCGCCGTGAAAAACGCTGCACGACGCATCTCGGAAGTCATGGATGTTCGCAAGAGCGGCGAGGATCCACCGGCCGGATCGCTCTCCGGCGGCAATCTTCAGAAATTCATCGTCGGCCGCGAGCTGGATCGCCAGCCTGCGGTTCTGGTGGTCAATCAGCCGACCTGGGGCGTCGATGCAGGTGCTGCGAGCCGCATTCGTCAGGCGCTCGTCGATCTCGCACGCGCCGGCTCTGCCGTCATCGTCATCAGCCAGGACCTCGACGAGATATTCGAAGTGGCGACCGAAATCGCGGTCATCTCGGAAGGACGCCTCTCGCCGCCGTTTCCTGCCGGCGAACTGACACGTGAGAAAATCGGCCTGTTGATGGGCGGCCTGCATCAGAGCGGGTCCGGTGCAGAGATCGCCCATGCGCATTGAACTCGAGAAGCGGCCTCAGACGTCGAAACTCTTCGGATTCGTTTCGCCGCTCCTGGCATTGGTCCTCACGCTGATTGCAGGCAGCATCATGTTTAGCCTGCTTGGCAAGGACCCCGCCGAGGCGTTGGATGCATTCTTCGTCGAACCTTTGCTCGAGGTCTGGTCGCTGCACGAGCTGGCGATCAAGGCCGCACCGCTGATCCTGATCGCCGTCGGTCTTTCCGTTTGCTACCGCTCGAACAACTGGAATATTGGCGCCGAGGGCCAGTTCACGATGGGTGCGATCGTAGGCTCGATCCTGCCGATTGTCTTCTACGACTGGCATTCGCCGCTGGTCCTGCCGCTGATGCTCATCATGGGCGCGATTGGCGGTGCGCTCTTCGCCGCCATCCCGGCCCTCCTGAAAGCGCATTTCAACACGAACGAGATTCTGACCTCGCTGATGCTGGTCTATATCTCTCAGCTTTTCCTCGATTGGCTGATCCGCGGTCCCTGGCGCGATCCGCAGGGCCTCAATTTTCCGGTTTCGCGTGATTTCGCGCCGGAGGCAATCGTCCCCGCTATTTGGGAAGAGTCCGGACGCGCCCACTGGGCTTTCATCTTCGCGATCCTCGCGGCGATCCTCGTCTGGTTCATGATGCGCTATACGCTGAGGGGCTTCGAAATTGTCGTGCTCGGCGAGTCGGAGCGGGCAGGGCGGTTTGCCGGCTTCTCCTCGAAGGGCATGATCTGGTTCAGCTTCCTGTTTTCCGGCGCGCTTGCCGGTCTCGCCGGCATTTCGGAAGTGTCGGGTTCGATCGGCCACCTTCAGCCGGCGATTTCGCCCGGCTACGGCTTTACCGCAATCATCGTCGCCTTCCTCGGGCGTCTCAATCCGCTGGGCATCATCGCCTCCGGCCTGGTGCTGGCGCTGACCTATCTCGGCGGTGAGGCGGCGCAGCTTTCGATCGGCGTATCGGACAAGGTGACGCGTGTTTTCCAGGGGCTTTTGCTCTTCTTCGTGCTCTCCTGCGACACGCTGATCTTCTACAGGGTCAGGATCGTCTGGTCGCGCGTTCATCAGGCGGTCGTCGGAAAGGCAGCGGAATGATTTTCGAAGCCATTCTGCTCACCGTCATCACGGCCTCCACGCCTCTCGTGATCGCTGCCCTTGGCGAACTGGTGGCCGAGCGCTCGGGTGTCTTGAACCTCGGCGTCGAGGGCATGATGATCATGGGCGCAGTCGGCGCCTTCGCGGCTGCCCAAGTCACCGGTTCGCCCTATGTCGGATTGCTGGCCGGGATCGCTACCGGCGCTCTGTTTTCGCTTCTTTTCGGCTTTCTGACGCTGACCCTGGTAACCAATCAGGTGGCGACGGGGCTTGCGCTGACGATCCTCGGGCTCGGCGCGTCCGGCATGCTGGGAGAGCCCTATGTTAGCGTTCCCGGTATCCGGCTGACACCGATCGTCTTTCCCTTCCTGTCGGAAATCCCTTTGTTGGGGCCAGCCCTATTCCGCCAGGATATCATCTTCTATCTCTCGATCGCCCTTCTTTTCGGCGTCAGCTGGTATCTCTTCCGCAGCCGAAGCGGGCTCAAGCTGCGCGCGATCGGCGACAACCACTCCTCGGCGCATGCGCTTGGTATAGAGGTCATCCGAACGCGTTACCTGGCAGTGATCTTCGGCGGCGCCTGCGCGGGCCTCGCCGGCGCGCAGCTCTCGCTTGTCTATACGCCGCAATGGGTGGAGAACATGTCGTCGGGGCGCGGCTGGATCACGCTCGCGCTTGTGGTCTTCGCCTCATGGCGTCCCTGGCGCGTCTTTGCCGGCGGCTATCTCTTCGGTGCGGTCACGATCCTGCAACTGCATGCCCAGGCCTTGGGCATCGGCATTCCGGCGCAATTCCTTTCAATGCTGCCCTATGCAGCCACTATTGTAGTTCTCGTCATCATTTCTCATAATCGGCGTACGACGTTGATCAATACGCCCGCGTCGCTTGGAAAGGCCTTCGTGCCGGAGCGATAGAAGAACAAAGAAACGGGTTTCCAGAAGATCTTCAAACCAACAGGGGTTATCATGAAGAAAATAGCACTCGCACTCGCCGCATCGGCTGCCGCGGTTATTGGCGCCGGTTCCGCTCATGCCGCGGACAAGACCAAGATCTGCTTCGTCTATGTCGGCTCGCACACCGACGGCGGATATTCGCAGGCACACGATCTCGGCCGCCAGCAGGTCCAGCAGGAGTTCGGCGACAAGATCGAAACGCCGTACCTCGAAAACGTTCCTGAGGGTCCGGATGCCGAGCGCGCTATCGAGCGCCTGGCTCGCTCGGGCTGCAAGCTGATCTTCACCACATCCTTCGGCTTCATGGACGCGACCGTAAAAGTTGCCGCCAAGTTCCCGAAAGTGAAGTTCGAGCATGGCACGGGTTACAAGACGGGCCCGAATCTCGCCACCTACAATTCGCGCTTCTATGAAGGCCGCTACATCCTCGGCCAGATCGCCGCCAAGACCTCGAAGAATCACGGTGCTGCCTACATCGCTTCCTTCCCGATTCCGGAAGTGGTGATGGGCATCAACTCATTCGAACAGGGCGCCAAGTCGATCGACCCGGACTTCAAGCTCAAGGTGATCTGGGTCAACACCTGGTTCGATCCGGGCAAGGAAGCCGACGCCGCCAAGGCCATGGTTGACCAGGGAGTCGACGTGCTGACGCAGCACACGGACACGACCGCGCCGATGCAGGTTGCCGAAGAGCGCGGCATCCATGCCTTCGGCCAGGCATCGGATATGATCGCAGCGGGCCCGAAAGCTCAGATGACGGCTATTGTGGATACCTGGGGCAACTACTACTCCAAGCGTATTCACGCGCTTCTGGACGGCACCTGGAAGTCCGAACAGAGCTGGGACGGCCTGAAGGACGGCATTCTCAAGATGGCGCCTTACACGAACATGCCGGAGGACGTGAAGAAGATGGCCGAAGAGACCGAGGCCAAGATCAAGTCCGGCGAGCTGCATCCCTTCACCGGCCCGATCAACAAGCAGGACGGTACTCCGTGGCTGAAGGCCGGCGAGAAGGCCGATGACGGCACGCTGCTGGGCATGAACTTCTACGTTGAAGGTGTCGACGACAAGTTGCCGCAATAATTCTGCAGCTATTTTGCTGCTGCCAAGGCGCTCCGGTCCGGAGCGCCTTTTTTGTTGCGCTGCATCCTAAAATAGCAATTTACAAAAGTAATACTATATGATTTTTTCTCTCTAGCCGCGAGGAGCGGCATTTGGGAGAGACAATCATGAAGTTGAAAACTGCACTTTTGAGTGCCACGGTTCTGGCTGCCTGCATGTTCGGTTCCGCGTCTGCGGCCCAACTCGTCGTGGGCTTTTCGCAGATCGGCTCGGAATCAGGCTGGCGCGCTGCTGAAACGACGGTGACGAAGCAGGAAGCCGAAAAGCGCGGCGTTGACCTGAAATTTTCGGACGCCCAGCAGAAGCAGGAAAATCAGATCAAGGCGATTCGCTCCTTCGTCGCCCAGGGCGTCAACGCCATTTTCCTCGCACCGGTCGTTGAAACCGGTTGGGACGACGTTCTGAAGGAAGCCAAGGAAGCCGAAATCCCGGTCATCCTTCTCGACCGCACGATCAAGGCTCCGGAAGACCTCTACCTGACGGCGGTTACCTCCGACCAGGTTCATGAAGGCAAGGTCGCGGGCGACTGGCTCGTCAAGAATGTCGGCGACAAGAAGTGCAACGTCGTCGAACTCCAGGGCACCACCGGTTCCTCGCCGGCGATCGCCCGTAAGAAGGGCTTCGAGGAAGCCATTGCCGGCCATGACAACTTCAAGATCGTTCGCAGCCAGACGGGTGACTTCACCCGTGCGAAGGGCAAGGAAGTCATGGAAAGCTTCCTGAAGGCCGAGAATGGCGGCAAGGACATCTGCGCCCTCTACGCCCATAATGACGACATGGCTGTCGGCGGCATCCAGGCGATCAAGGAAGCTGGCCTGAAGCCCGGCAAGGACATTCTCGTCGTCTCGATCGACTCGGTTCCGGATATCTTCCAGGCGATGGCAGCAGGCGAAGCCAATGCGACCGTCGAGCTCACGCCGAACATGGCCGGTCCGGCATTCGATGTGCTCGACGCCTACCTGAAGGACAAGAAGGAGCCGCCGAAGTGGATCCAGACGGAATCGAAGCTCTACACGCAGGCTGACGATCCGATGAAGGTCTACGAGTCCAAGAAGGGCCTCGGCTACTGATCGACGCTTTGGAACCGCACCGGCCCGTCATGGACCGGTGCGGCGTTGCCCACGCGAGCAAGACATCATGTCTGCAACTGCAAGGGCACAAGGGGTCAATATCAGGAAAATACCGAGCCATGATTCACGATTTCGAGAACATTCTCGCCGCGTCCGGAATATCCAAGTTTTTTCCCGGCGCGGTGGCGCTGGACAAAGTTGATTTCACGCTTCGCAAGGGCGAGGTGCATGCGCTGCTCGGTGAAAACGGAGCCGGCAAATCGACGCTCATCAAATGCCTGAGCGGCGCCTATCGCCGCGACGAGGGACGGCTCGCGCTGGAAGGCAGCCAGATCGATCCTGCCGATACGCTGGCCGCTCAGAAGCTAGGCATCGGGACCGTCTATCAGGAGGTAAACCTCCTTCCCAATCTCAGTGTTGCCGAAAACCTTTTTCTCGGCCGCCAGCCCCGACGTCTTGGCATGGTCGATGCCCGCGCCATGAACCGGATGGCGCGTGAATTGCTGGCGCAATATGGCTTGACCATCGATGTAACGGCGCAGCTCGATCGCTTCTCCGTCGCCGTTCAGCAAGTGATCGCCATTGCCCGGGCGGTCGATCTTTCCGGCAAGGTCCTGATCCTTGATGAGCCGACCGCAAGCCTTGATACCCACGAAGTCGCGATGCTCTTCGACATCGTAAAGAACTTGAAGAGGCGTGGGTTAGGCATTGTTTTCATTACGCACTTCTTGGAGCAGGTCTATGAAATCAGCGATCGCATAACTGTGCTTCGCAACGGTAGATTGGTCGGCACCCGGAAGACGGCGGACTTGCCGCGGCAGGCGCTGATCCCGATGATGCTCGGCCGCGAATTGGCCCAGACGGAACAGGCGGCAAGCGAGCGCGCAGTTGTAGTTGGCGATACCAAGTACCGCTTCGAGCGCTATGGCAAGCGCGGCAAGGTGAAACCATTCAATCTCAACGTTCGCACCGGCGAGGTAGTGGGCATAGCGGGCCTGCTGGGATCCGGACGCACCGAGACTGCGGAGCTTCTCTTTGGCATAGAGCACGCCGACAGCGGCAAGGCCGAGATCGATGGGAAAGCCGTGGCGCTATCAAGCCCGCGTGCCGCGATCATGAACGGCTTCGGCTTTTGTCCGGAAGACCGCAAGACCGATGGAATCATCGGCGACCTCTCGATCCGCGAAAACATCGCGCTGGCCCTTCAGGCCCGCCGCGGGTGGGCGCGGCCGCTTTCGCGCAGCGAGCAGAACGCCTTGGCGGACCAGTACATAAAGACGCTCGATATCCGCACCACCGACCGCGAGAAGCCGATCCGCCTGCTTTCGGGCGGCAATCAGCAGAAGGCCATCCTGGCTCGCTGGCTTGCTACCAATCCGGATTTTCTGATCCTCGACGAACCCACGCGCGGCATTGATGTCGGAGCCCACGCAGAAATCATCAAGCTGATCGAGGAACTTTGCGCGAAGGGCATGTCTCTGATCGTCATTTCCTCAGAACTGGAAGAACTTGTCGCCTACAGTTCACGCGTCATTGTTCTTCGCGACCGCGAGCATATCGCCGAGCTTGCCGGAGACCGCGTGACTGCAGCCGCCATCATCGATGCAATCGCAGCCGCTGAAAAGAAAATGGAGGATGCATGAGTTCCTCGCTCAAGGCGCTTGTCATACGCCTCGCCCCGCAATTGATTGCGCTTGCGGTTATTCTCCTGTTGAATTTCATAATGTTCCCGCAGTTTTTTAATGTCGTGGTGCAGAATGACCGTCTCTATGGCAGTCTGATCGACGTTCTCAATCGCGGCGCACCGGTTGCACTCCTTGCGATCGGGATGACGCTGGTCATCGCGACGAAGGGCATTGATCTTTCTGTCGGCGCAGTCATCGCGATCTGCGGCGCGGTTGCTGCATCGTTGATCGTCTCCGGCAATTCGCTTGCCTACACGCTGATCGTGACCCTCGGCACCGGATTGCTTTGCGGCGTCTGGAACGGTTTCCTGGTTGCCATCCTGAATATCCAGCCGATCATCGCCACCCTCGTTCTGATGGTGGCCGGGCGTGGCATCGCCCAGCTGATTACCGAAGGCGTGATCATGACCTTCAATGATCCGGGGCTCATCTTCCTCGGCAGCGGTTCCTTCGCCTACCTGCCGATGCCCGTGGTGACCTGGCTGGTCGCCGGTGCGCTGGTGATCCTGCTCGTGCGTCGCACCGCTCTTGGGATGCTGATTGAAGCAATCGGCATAAACCGCCGGGCCAGCACGCTTTCCGGCGTTCGCACTCCCGTCCTGCTGATGGCGGTCTACATGCTGAGCGCGCTCTGCGCGGCCGTTGCCGGCATCATCGTTGCAGCTGACATCAAGGGCGCGGATGCGAATAATGCGGGTCTTTGGCTGGAGCTGGATGCGATCCTTGCGGTGGTTGTCGGCGGCAATTCCCTGCTTGGCGGGCGCTTCAGCATTCTTGGCTCACTCATCGGTGCGATGATCATCCAGGCGGTCAACACCGGCATTCTGCTCTCGGGCTTTCCTCCTGAATTCAACCTCATCATCAAGGCGGTGATCGTCCTGATCATCCTCATCATCCAGTCGCCGGCGCTGCAGTCCACGGCGATCTTCTTCAGCCGCAAGCCGGAAGTCAGGGCGGAGCTGTCGAAATGAACTCGAAATACCTGCCGCTGCTGGCGACCATCGTCATCTTCGTGCTGTCCTATGTGGCCTGTGCGCTGCAATACCCGAACATGCTGTCGACCCGTGTCGCCGGCAATCTTTTGACCGACAATGCATTCCTCGGCATTGCCGCCGTCGGCATGACCTTCGTCATTATTTCAGGCGGCATCGATCTCTCGATCGGCTCGGTCATCGCCTTCACGGGCGTATTCCTTGCCGTCATCCTGCGGGACACCTCGATCCACCCGCTCGCCGCATTCGCGCTGGTTCTCGTTATCACGACCGCTTTCGGCGGGTTGATGGGCGCAGTGATCCATTATCTGAAGATGCCGGCTTTCATCGTGACGCTGGCAGGCATGTTCCTGGCGCGTGGCATGTCCTATGTGCTGTCGATCGACAGCATCCCCATCGATCACGAATACTATTCGACGCTGACCGGCATCTACTACCGCCTGCCGGGCGGCGGACGCCTGACGCTGATCGGCGGCATCATGCTGCTTGTCTTCACCGCGGGCATCTTCATCGCGCATCGCACGCGCTTCGGAGCAAACGTTTACGCGCTCGGTGGCGGCGTCCAGACGGCCGAGTTGATGGGCGTGCCGGTTGGCCCTACCACCATCCGCATCTACGCGCTTTCCGGCTTTCTGGCGGGACTATCGGGAATCGTCTTTTCACTCTATACCTCTGCCGGCTATTCGCTGGCGGCGGTCGGTGTGGAACTTGACGCCATTGCCGCGGTGGTCATTGGGGGGACGCTGCTGACGGGGGGAGCGGGATTCGTCGCGGGAACTTTTATCGGTCTCTTGATACAAGGGCTCATTCAGACGTACATCACCTTCGACGGGACGCTTTCGAGCTGGTGGACAAAAATCCTTATCGGCCTTCTGCTCTTTGCGTTTATTCTGATGCAAAAGGCTATTCTGTTCGTTTCCAGCCTGAACAAGAGGTACGCCTGACGGAGGACTTGTTACTTGCGCAACCGATTGCTTGAGACACGAAGGAGCGGTCGCAGGACCCGCACCAGCCACGCGCAGGTCGTGGATGAGCTCGGCAAGGCCATCGTGGCCGGGACCTATCCGGTCGGCTCGATTCTCCCTGGCGACGCCGAGCTTGCGCAGCGCTTCAAGGTCTCTCGAACGGTTCTTCGCGAAACGATGAAGACGCTCGCGGCCAAGGGCATGGTTGTCGCCAAGGCGCGTGTCGGCACGCGCGTCACCGAGAAGACCTTCTGGAACATGTTCGACAGCGAGATCATCGCTTGGCATTTCGATCATGGCGTTACCGAAGAATTCCTGTTGCAGCTCTACGACATTCGGCTTGCCGTGGAGCCGTTCGCCGCTGGGCTGGTTGCAGAGCGCGCGAACGGCGATGACATCGCCACGCTGCGTGCGTTGGCGCTCGATATGGCCGAACCCGGCCACACGGCGGAAAGTCTCGCGTTCGCCGACCTGAAATTCCATCTGGCAGTTGCCGATGCCTCCCACAACCCGTTCATGCGCACGCTCGGAAGCCTGATCGAGGCTGCACTGGTTGGCATGTTCCGGCTCAGCACGCCGCCTTCCCAGAACGGCTTCGCCAATATCGCCGACACGCATATGCGCATTGTCGATGCAATCGTTGCAGGCGATGTCCCGGCCGCCCGCACGGCAATGGAAGCCGTCATCATCGAAGGCCGGGGGCGCGTTCGTGATGCCTACGCGGCTCTCACCCGGGTCTCGGCCTGACCAATTTCATCTTTGTCGACGGTTCGCCTTGCTGCTATGAGGCAGAACGTTGCCGAACAATGGATTCCCGGAGCCCGCCATGGAACGCACCTGCCTCGCCGTTATTCTTGCCGCCGGTGATAGCACTCGCATGAAGTCCTCAAAATCGAAGGTGCTGCATCCGGTCGCCAACCGGCCGATGATTGCACATGTCGTGGAGGCCGTGGCAAAGGCAGGTATCTCCTCCGTCGCGCTTGTTGTCGGACGCGATGCCGAAGAGGTCGCCAAGGCAGCCAGCATCGGCGGCGTCGAGGTCGAGGCGCATCTGCAGAAGGAACGTCTTGGAACCGGGCACGCGGTCCTTGCGGCGCGCGAGGCGATTGCCCGCGGCTACGACGATATTTTCGTGACCTATGGCGACGTGCCGCTGCAGACCGAGGGTCCGTTGAGGGCGGCGCGTCAGGCGCTGGCGGAAGGCAGTGACATCGCCGTCATCGGGTTCCATACAGACCGGCCGACCGGTTACGGCCGGTTGCTGGTGAAAGATGGCGAACTGATCGCGATCCGCGAGGAAAAGGATGCGACCGACGCCGAGCGCGCCGTCAAATGGTGCAATAGCGGCCTGATGGCGATCAACGGCCGTAAGGCGCTCGATCTGCTGGCGCGGATCGGAAACGGCAACATGAAGGGTGAGTATTACCTTACAGACCTCGTCGAAATCGCCCGTTCGCTGGGCGGCCGGGTGACCGCTGTCGATGCTCCGGAAGTCGAGATGACCGGCTGCAACAACAGGGCTGAACTCGCGGCGATCGAGCGTTTCTGGCAGGAGCGCCGCCGTCACGAACTGATGATCTCAGGCGTGACGATGATCGCGCCGGAGACTGTTTTCCTGTCGTATGACACCGTCATCGGTCAGGATGTGCTGATCGAGCCGAACGTCGTGTTCGGTCCCGGCGCGGTGATCGACGGCGGCGCGGTGATCCATTCCTTTTCTCATATCGAAGGTGCGCATGTAAGGGCGGGTGCGGCGGTCGGTCCTTTTGCCCGCCTTCGTCCCGGCGCCGATCTCGGCCAAGGCTCGAAGGTCGGCAACTTCTGCGAGGTGAAGAACGGTCAGATAGGCGAGGGCGCCAAGGTCAACCATCTGACCTATATCGGCGATGCGGTCATCGGAGCCGGTACTAACATCGGCGCGGGCACGATCACCTGCAACTACGACGGCGTGAACAAATTCGAGACCCGAATCGGCGCCAATGCCTTCATCGGCTCGAACAGTGCATTGGTTGCTCCGGTCAGCATCGGTGACGGCGCGTATATTGCGTCCGGCAGTGTCATCACCGACAATGTCCCCGCCGATGCGCTTGCCTTCGGCCGGGCTCGCCAGGAGGTGAAGCCTGAGCGCGCCAAAGCAATTCGCGAGCGCGCACTGGCCATCAAGGCGGCAAAAAAAACCAAGGCTGAGTAACGGCCGGAAATCGAAAGTGACCGGCTGAGCGATTGAGAAATAACAGGAAATCGCTAGGTACTGGTCTCGTTATTTCAAAGCGTTGGGGACATTTTCATGTGCGGTATCGTGGGCATCGTCGGCAGTCGTCCTGTTGCGGAGCGGTTAGTGGATGCGCTGAAGCGGCTCGAGTATCGAGGTTATGATTCCGCCGGTGTTGCGACGATCCACAACGGCGTGATGGATCGCCGCCGCGCCGAGGGCAAACTTTTCAACCTGGAGAAGCGCCTCGACGCCGAGCCGCTCTTCGGCACGACGGGCATCGCCCATACCCGCTGGGCAACCCATGGCGTTCCGAACGAGACCAATGCGCACCCGCACTTCGTCGAAGGCGTGGCTGTCGTCCACAACGGCATTATCGAGAACTTCTCGGAGCTGCGCGACGAGCTGAGTGCCGACGGTGCGATATTCGAAAGCCAGACGGACACCGAAGTCGTCGCTCATCTGATGGCGAAGTACTTGCGCGAGGGACTTGAGCCGCGCGCAGCCATGCTCAAGATGCTGAACCGCGTGACGGGCGCCTATGCGCTCGTTGTCATGCTGAAGAACGATCCGGGTACGCTGCTGGCTGCGCGCTCCGGCCCACCGCTCGCCGTTGGCTTCGGAAATGGTGAAATGTTCCTGGGGTCGGATGCGATCGCTCTTTCGCCCTTCACCAGCGAGATCACCTATCTTGTCGACGGCGACTGCGCGGTCATCACCCGTGAGGGTGCGACGATCGTCGATTTTTCCGGCAAGCCGGTGAACCGCCCGCGGCAGATTTCCCAGGTGGCGGCCTATGTCGTCGACAAGGGCAACCATCGCCATTTCATGGAGAAGGAAATCTACGAGCAGCCTGAGGTGATTTCCCACGCTCTCAGCCACTACATGGATTTTGCCGAGAACACGATTGCTGCCAATGCATCGGCGATCGACTTCCGGACGGTAAGCAGCCTCGCTGTCTCGGCCTGCGGCACGGCCTATCTCGCTGGCCTGGTCGGCAAATACTGGTTTGAGCGCTATGCCCGCTTGCCGGTCGAAATCGATGTCGCCTCGGAGTTCCGGTATCGCGAGATGCCGCTGCAGCCGTCGCAGGCAGCACTCTTCATCTCGCAATCGGGTGAAACCGCCGATACGCTGGCCTCGCTCCGCTACTGCAAGGACCATGGCCTGAAAATCGGAGCCGTGGTCAACGTCCAGGAGTCGACCATCGCGCGCGAATCCGACGCCGTCTTCCCGATCATGGCCGGCCCTGAGATCGGCGTTGCGTCGACCAAAGCCTTCACCTGCCAGTTGGCGGTGCTTGCATCGCTCGCAATCAGCGCCGGCAAGGCGCGCGGCACCGTCAGCGCGGACGAAGAAAAGGCGCTCGTGCGCCATCTCGCCGAAATGCCGCGCATCATGAGCCGTGTGCTGAACCTCGTGCAGCCGCAAATGGAAAGCCTGTCGCGTGAGCTCTCCAAGTGCCGCGACGTGCTTTATCTCGGCCGCGGAACCAGCTTCCCGCTGGCAATGGAAGGCGCGCTGAAGCTCAAGGAGATTTCCTATATCCATGCCGAGGGATATGCGGCGGGCGAATTGAAGCACGGGCCGATTGCGCTGATCGACGAGAATATGCCGGTCATCGTCATCGCGCCTTACGACCGCTTCTTCGACAAGACCGTTTCGAACATGCAGGAAGTCGCGGCTCGCGGCGGGCGAATCGTCTTCATCACCGACGAAGCGGGCGCCGCCGCGTCCAAGCTGCCGACCATGACGACGATCGCGCTTCCGAACGTTCCCGAGATCATTGCGCCGATGATATTCTCCCTGCCGATCCAATTGCTTGCCTACCACACCGCGGTGTTCATGGGCACGGATGTCGATCAGCCGCGAAACCTCGCGAAATCGGTCACGGTGGAGTGAACCGCAAGGCGGCTGCACCGCTTGTACAAGGTGTCGAATTCTGGCAGCCTCGTTCGGCAGGTGCGGGGGCGCCTGATCACGACATCCGGTAGACCCAAGGGAGTTCATCGCGAGCGATGACGAACAAGCTGCACCGATTGCCGATAGCAACGCGCATTAGAAACAACTTCCTGGCGGGCCTCATCATCTGTGCCCCGATTGCGATCACGCTCTGGCTCACATGGTCGATTGTCCGCTGGGCCGACAGCTGGGTGAAGCCGTACATTCCCGCCCGCTACGATCCCGACAGCTACCTGAATTTTGCGGTTCCCGGTTCCGGCCTGATTATCGCGATGATCTTCATCACCATCATCGGCTTCCTGGGGAAAAACCTCATTGGCCGGGGCATCGTGCAGTTCGGAGAGTCGCTGGTACACCGCGTCCCGCTGGTGCGCAGCATCTACAAGAGCGTGAAGCAGATATTTGAATCGGTGCTGAAGGAGCAAAACAATTCCTTCAAGAAGGTAGGCCTCATCGAATATCCGAGCCCTGGCCTCTGGGCGCTGGTCTTCATCGCCACTGATGCGAAGGGTGAGATCGCTACCAAGTTCAATGCGATGGGGCATGATATGGTCAGTGTCTTCCTGCCGCCCACCCCGGTGCCGACGGCCGGATTTCTGATCTTCGTCCCGCGCGAAAAGATCGTTGTTCTCGACATGTCGCCGGAGGATGCGGCAAAGCTCCTGATTTCGGGCGGACTTGTGGCGCCGGATGAACTTGCAAGCCGGGCCGCGAAGGAAAAGCGTTCCCGCAAGCAGTTGCGAGCGCCCGCGGAAACCTGATCCGCACTTCTGAGCCTGTCACGTAAGTATCACGTTGCCGCCCTACACCGCTCTTCGGGAGGCTTTCGGGCGCAATCTCATCGAACAGCTTCATAAACACCGAAGCGGGCCGTTCATATTTCGAAGCGGCTTACGGGCTTGCGTCCTGATGAAATCCTTTCCGAAAAAGCTTTTATCAAGAGGACATTGCCCCATGAAATATTCGCATTTTCCAAGGCTTCGGTTACTGGCCGCAGCCTTGATCGCATCCGCCGCCCTGACGCCGGTTGCCGCGCTTGCCGATAATTCTGTCACTGTCGGCGCCACGACTTTCGTCAATAAAGGTCTCGTCGGCATCGGCCGCATGCCGTCGAACCAGCGCGACAAGTTCGGGGAAACCTTTGGTTCCGGTTCCGGCATGTCGATCGACCAGTCGAGCTGGACGCGCGATGGCGACACCTACAAGGGCTCGCTGTGGCTGCTGCCCGACCGCGGTTACAATGCCGTTGGAACGACCGATTATCGCCCACGTCTGAATACGATCGACATTACGTTCACGCCGGTAGCGCCGGGCGCAACGCCTTCGGCCGGTAAGGAACAGTCCGGCGTTCAGGCTACGCTCGCCGATACGATGATGCTCGTGGACGACAAGGGTGCGGATACGACCGGCCTCGATCCGGAATCCGGCGTTCGCGCTGCCGCCGGTGACATGCCGCCGCTGCCTGAAGCGACGAACGGCAAGGTTGCCCTCGACAACGAAGCGATCATTCGTCTGCCGGACGGCTCCATGTTCATCAGCGACGAATACGGCCCTTATATCTACCGCTTCTCTGCCAATGGCCACCTGATGTCCGCGACGCAGCCCTCCAAGGCGCTGTTGCCGATGCGAAAGGGCACGCTGAGCTTTGCGTCGAACAACCCCGGTCCGGGTGCGGCTGCTCCCGATCCCAAGGACCCCGATACCGGCCGTCAGAATAACCAGGGCCTTGAGGGCATGGCGATGACACCGGACGGCAAGTATGTGATCGCCGTGCTGCAGTCGGCAGCCCGTCAGGATGGCGGTGATTCCGGCTCTACCCGCCAGAATACCCGCGCGATGATCTACGACGCCTCCGACCTTGCGCATCTGAAGATGGTGCACGAATATGTCGTGCCGCTGCCCGTCTTCAAGGATGCCAAGGGCAAGACGACCATTGCCGCGCAGAGTGAAATCGTCGCGCTCTCCGACACGAAATTCCTGATGCTGTCGCGCGACAGCGGCAACGGTTCGATGCTGAAGGGCGACACCTCGCTTTATCGCAATATCGGCATCGTCGATGTCTCGGCCGCGACCGACATTCTCGGAACCGATTTCGATGCTGCCAAGCCGGTCGCTCCGAAGGGCGTCGTGGATCCTTCGGTCAAGCCCGCAACGCTGACCCCTTTCATTGACATGAACGACAACACGCAGCTTGCCCGCTTCGGCCTGCACAACGGCGCACCGAACGACCGCAACAACCTGTCCGAAAAGTGGGAGGCGGTGTCGCTCGCAAGCGTCAAGGATCCGAACCTGCCGGACGACTACTTCCTCTTCGTGGTGAACGACAACGACTTCTTCACGCAGGATGGTTTCCAGGTCGGCGCAGCCTACAAGGCCGAAGGTGGTGCGGACGTCGACACCATGTTCCAGGTCTATCAGGTTACCCTCCCGGGACTGTCGGGCAAGTAACCTCTATCGAAACAAGCGGACGCGCATGTCGCGTCCGCACTCAGCCCGCACGCAGGAAGCGGATCGCCTCATCGCGCCGGAATAGATAGAGCAGCGTGCGGATCGCCGTGCCGCGTTCGCTTGTCAGGTCCGGGTCGCGCTCGATCAGATAGGCGGCGTCCTTGCGGGCGATCTCCAGAAGGTCGGCATGGGCCTCCAGGCTCGCGATCTGAAAGCCGGGGGTGCCGGACTGGCGGGTGCCGAGCACTTCGCCTTCGCCACGCAGCTTCAAGTCCTCCTCGGCGATCCTGAAGCCGTCCTCCGTCTCTCGCATGATCGAGAGCCGAGCGTGGCTGGTCTCCCCAAGCGGACCTTTGTAGAGCAGGATGCAGGTCGATGCCTCGTCGCCGCGGCCGACGCGTCCGCGAAGCTGGTGCAGCTGCGCCAGTCCGAAGCGTTCTGCGTGCTCGATCACCATGATCGTCGCGTCCGGCACGTCGACACCGACTTCGACGACGGTCGTCGCGACGAGCAGCCGCAGTTCGCCGTTCTTGAACGACATCATCACGGCATCCTTCTCCGGCCCGCTCATGCGGCCGTGGATGAGACCAATTCCTGGACCGAGAGCAGAGACAAGCGTGGAATGCCGCTCTTCGGCCGACATCAGGTCGAGTTCTTCGGACTCCTCGACCAGCGGGCAGATCCAGTAAGCCTTCTTGCCTTCGGCGAGAGCACTCTTCAGCCGCTGCACGATCTCGCCGGTTCGTTCGCTGGGAACCGTTATCGTCTGTATCGGTTTGCGGCCCGCGGGTTTCTCGGTGAGTTTCGAGACATCCATGTCGCCGAAGGCGGCAAGCACCAGCGTGCGCGGAATGGGGGTGGCGGTCATCACCAGCATATGCGGCGAGATGCCTTTCGCCGTCAGCCTCAGGCGCTGATGGACGCCGAAGCGATGTTGCTCGTCAACGACCGCCAGCATCAGGTTCTTGTAGTTGACGCTGTCCTGGAAGAGCGCATGCGTGCCGATGATGATCTGGGCCGCACCGGAGGCGATCCGCTCAAGAATGTCGTCGCGCTCGCGCCCCTTGGTTCGGCCGGTCAGCACCTCGATGCCGAGACCGGCAGAGGCCGCGAACTTGGAGATCGTCGCGTGGTGCTGCCGCGCAAGAATTTCAGTGGGAGCCATCAGCACGGCCTGGCCGCCGCTCTCGATCACGGCAGCCATTGCCATCAGCGCCACCAGAGTCTTGCCGGAGCCGACATCGCCCTGGAGAAGCCGCAGCATACGGTCTTCGCTAGCCATATCCTTTAGAACGTCGGCAACGGCCTCTGTCTGGCTGCGCGTTGGAGAAAAGGGCAGCGCATCAAGGATTTTCCGGCTGATCTCGCCGGTGGCATGGACCGGTTGCCCGGCGACCTTGCGAAGCCGCTGGCGCACCAGCGAGAGCGACAACTGACCGGCAAGAAACTCGTCATAAGCCAACCTTCGCCGAGTAGGGGCCTGCGGGTCGATGTCCGTGGGATCGCGCGGTTCGTGCAGCATATGAAAGCTGTCGGCGGTCGACGGCAATCCCTGCTTCTGTGTCAGCGAAAGGTCGGTCCATTCCGGCAATTGCGGTATCCGAGGCAACGCCGCCTCGATAATCTTGCGCAGGGTCTTCGGCGAGAGCCCGGCCGTCAGCGGGTAGATCGGCTCGACGAGCGGCAGGTTTTCCGCATCACTTGCCTTCACGATGTAATCCGGATGGACCATCGTTGCCCGGCCATTGAACCAGTCGATCTTGCCGCTGACGATGACCTCCTCGTCGATCGGGAGTTGTTTCTCCAGCCATCCCGCCTGACCGCGGAAGAAGACGAGCGACAATTCGCCCGTCTCGTCGTGAAGGAAGACGCGGTAGGGAATATTGCTCTTTCCCCGGGGAGGCGGCTGATGCCGGTCGACACGCGCCGTGATCGTCACAATCGCGCCTTGGGGGGCGCGGGCAATTCCCGGCTGGTTGCGCCGGTCGATCAACGAATGCGGCGCATGGAAGAGCAGATCGATGATCCGGGTATCCTCCGGCGCCTCGCGCCCGAGCAGCTTTACCAACAGCTCGGCGATCTTCGGGCCGACGCCCGGAAGAGCCGAAACGGGGGAAAACAGCGGATCGAGAATGGCCGGACGCATGCTGCAAAATGCGATGAACATTAGGGCATTGGCAAGGCTGACAAGCCGCTTTCGAGGGGCTATAGAGGCCCATCAACAGGAAGGTAATGCCATGACAGGTGTGACACTCTCGAGTGCCGGTCTCGATCCGCGCCGCCGACGGATACTCTTTCGCTGCTGGCATCGCGGGCTGCGCGAGATGGATCTGGTCTTCGGTCAGTTCGCCGAGGCCGAAATTGCCTCGCTTTCCGAGGCGGAGCTTGACGAGCTGGAAACCATCATGGGCGAGGAGGACAACGACCTTCTGCGTTGGGTCATGGGAACCTGGCCGGTGCCGGAGCGTTTCCAGACACCCATGTTCGAGCGCCTCGCCGCCTTCAAGCCGGATTTCCAATACCCGGCGGATACCGCATCCAGGAAACCGGAATGATCCCAGGATTTGATGCAAGTAAGCTCGCAGCCGCTGCCGAGCCGCTGACGATCGGCAATGTGCCGTCCGGCCTGGAACCGCTTCTGCTGGCGGAACTTGCACGCGCCGGCGAGCCTGTCGCCTACGTGCTGTCCGACGGGCAGCGCATGGCCGATCTGGAGCAGATGCTCGGCTTCGTCGCCCCCGATATCCCGGTCCTGACGCTGCCGGCATGGGACTGTCTGCCGTACGACCGCGTTTCTCCGAGCGCCGATACGTCCGCACGCCGCCTGGCGGCTCTGAGCGGCCTGATTGCGCACGGCAAGAAGCCGCATGCGGCAATCGTCCTCGTGACGGTCAATGCTATGCTGCAGAAAGTTGCGCCGCAGGATGTGATCGAAAGCCTGGGCTTTTCGGCCCGTCCCGGCAATCAGGTCCGCATGGACGACGTCGCCGGCCGGCTGGAGCGCAACGGCTTCGATCGCGTCGCGACGGTGCGCGAAGTCGGTGAATACGCGGTGCGCGGCGGCATTCTCGATGTTTTCGTCCCGGGCGCGGAAGAGCCCGTTCGTCTCGACTTCTTCGGGGATACGCTCGAAAGCATCCGCAGCTTCGATCCGGCAAGCCAGCGCACGACGGGGCAGGTGCGCTCCCTCGACCTCAACCCGATGAACGAGGTGACGCTGACGCCCGACACGATCAGCCGCTTCCGCAAGAACTATCTGTCGGCTTTTGGTGCCGCGACGCGTGATGATGCGCTCTATCTCGCCGTCTCCGAGGGCCGTCGTTATCCCGGCATGGAGCACTGGCTGCCGCTCTTTTACGAAAAGCTCGAGACAGTCTTCGACTATCTGAAGGGTTTTCGCCTGGTGACGGATCACACCGTCCGCGAGGCGGCGGAAGAGCGCTCCAAACTCGTTCTCGACTATTATGATGCGCGCCTGAATGCCGGCCAGCAGGCAAAGGGTCAGATGGCGCAGGGGACACCCTACAAGCCGATCACGCCCGGCCAGCTCTATCTCGACGGCAAGAGCTTCGCGCAAACGCTGGATGCGTTCAATGCCATGCGGATTTCGCCCTTCAACGAGCACGAGGGCGAGGCACGACGCGTCGTCAATGTCGATGCGCGTCAGGGAGAGCGCTGGGCGCGTACGAGTGCCGAAAGCGGCGACCGCAACGCTGAGCGCGTCAACATCTTCGACGTTGTCGTCAAGCACATAGCCGACAAGCGGGCAAGCGGCGCGAAGGTTCTCATCACCGCCTGGACGGAAGGCTCGCTTGAACGCCTGCTGCAGGTCCTGAATGAACATGGTCTGGAACGCGTCAAGACAGTCGACACCCTGAAGGCCGTCGACTCGCTGGATAGAGGCGAGGCGGCTGCGGCAGTGCTCAATCTCGAGTCCGGCTTTGAGGCCGGTAACCTCATCGTCATCGGCGAGCAGGACATTCTCGGCGACCGCATGGTTCGCCGTACGAAGCGCCGCAAACGCGCCGCCGACTTCATTTCGGAAGTTGCCGGGCTCGACGAAGGCTCGATCGTCGTGCACGCCGAACACGGCATCGGCCGCTTCGTCGGTCTGCGGACAATCGAGGCGGCCGGCGCCCCGCGCGCCTGTCTCGAGCTGCAATATGCCGACGACGCGAAGCTCTTCCTGCCGGTCGAAAACATCGATCTCCTTTCACGCTATGGCGGCGAGAGCACCGAAGTCCAGCTCGACAAGTTGGGCGGCGGCGCATGGCAAATGCGCAAGGCAAAGCTCAAGAAGCGCCTCCTCGACATGGCGGACGCGCTGATCCGCATCGCCGCCGAGCGCCTGACGCGCCATGCACCCGTCCTGACAACGCCGGAAGGGCTTTACGACGAGTTTGCGGCACGCTTCCCCTATGACGAGACGGAAGATCAGGACAACGCCATCGAGACGGTGCGCGGGGATCTTGCTGCCGGCCGTCCCATGGATCGCCTTGTCTGTGGTGACGTCGGTTTCGGCAAGACGGAAGTGGCGCTTCGCGCCGCCTTCGTCGCAGCGATGAACGGCATTCAGGTTGCCGTCGTCGTGCCAACGACGCTGCTTGCCCGCCAACACTTCAAGACTTTTTCGGAGCGCTTCCGCGGCCTGCCTGTACGTTTGCAGCAGGCTTCCCGCCTTGTCGGCTCGAAGGAACTTGCGCTTACGAAGAAGGAAGTCGCCGAAGGCAAGACGGACATCGTCGTCGGTACGCATGCGCTGCTCGGCGCTGGTATCAAATTCGCCAATCTCGGCCTGCTGATCATCGACGAGGAGCAGCATTTCGGCGTCAAGCACAAGGAGCGCCTGAAGGAGCTGAAGAGCGACGTGCACGTCCTGACGCTGTCCGCCACGCCGATCCCCCGCACGCTGCAACTGGCGATGACCGGTGTCCGCGAACTCTCGCTGATCACAACGCCGCCAGTCGACCGCATGGCGGTACGCACCTTCATTTCTCCGTTCGACAGCCTCGTTATTCGCGAAACGCTGATGCGCGAGCATTATCGCGGCGGCCAGAGCTTCTACGTCTGCCCGCGCCTCGCCGATCTCGAAGACGTCCACGCCTTCCTGCGCTCGGATCTCCCCGAGCTGAAGGTGGCGGTCGCCCACGGCCAGATGCCGGCTGGCGAACTAGAAGACGTGATGAATGCCTTCTACGAGGGACGCTACGATGTGCTGCTTTCGACGACGATCGTCGAATCCGGGCTCGATGTTCCCACCGCCAATACGTTGATCGTCCACCGCGCCGATATGTTCGGTCTGGCGCAGCTCTATCAGCTCCGCGGCCGCGTCGGCCGCTCGAAGGTTCGCGCCTTCGCGCTCTTCACACTGCCGGTCAACAAGGTGCTGACGCCGACTGCGGAGCGCCGCCTCAAGGTGTTGCAGTCGCTGGACACGCTCGGTGCCGGCTTCCAGCTCGCAAGCCACGACCTGGATATCCGTGGCGCCGGCAACCTGCTCGGCGAGGAACAGTCCGGCCACATCAAGGAAGTCGGCTTCGAGCTTTACCAGCAGATGCTGGAAGAGGCAGTCGCTGAAGTGAAGGGTGTCGACGAGATACATGACACCGGCTGGTCACCGCAGATTTCCGTCGGCACGCCCGTCATGATCCCGGACGGCTATGTGCCGGACCTGCATTTGCGGATGGCGCTTTACCGCCGCCTGGGCGAGATCACCGAACTCAAGGAGATCGATTCCTTCGGCGCCGAGATGATCGACCGGTTCGGTCCGATGCCGATCGAGGTGCAGCATCTCTTAAAGATCGTCTACATCAAGTCGCTTTGCCGCGTGGCCAATGTCGAAAAGCTCGATGCCGGTCCGAAGGGCGTGGTCATTCAGTTCCGTAACAAGGAATTCCCGAACCCGGCAAACCTGGTTGGCTATATCGCCAAGCAGGGAACGATGGCGAAGATACGCCCCGACCACAGCCTGTTTCTGAACCGCGACTTGCCGGCGCCGGAAAAACGGCTGCAGGCTGCAGCCGTCATCATGACGCAACTGGCCGAAATGGCCAAGCCGTAGGGCAGGTCAATTCAATCCGGCGCGCGCTTCGGCCTTCGCCTTGGCGATGTCGCGGAGCGCGCCGGCCAGCACGTCCGGCGTCTGCGCGCCGCTGACGGCATATTGCTGGTCGAAGATGAAGAACGGCACGCCATTCACGCCCATCTTCTGCGCGGCGTCGATTTCGGCGATTACCAAGTCCCGGTCCGCGTCGGAGGCAAGCAGCGAGGCGATCACGGCACGGTCGAGACCGGCTTTCTCGGCAATGTCGAGCAATACTGCATGATCGCCGACATTGCGGCCTTCCTCGAAATTCGCCTTGAATAGCGCAGTGACGACGCTGTCCGCTCTGTCGCGATCTTCGATCATCGCCCATTGGATCAACCGGTGCGCATCGAGCGTGTTGGGGCCAATCTTGATCGCCTGGAAATCGAAATTTATACCCACTTCGCGACCGAGATCGGTAAGCGTCTTATGCGCTTGCGCGACACGCTCCGCGCCGCCGAGCTTCTGCTCCAGCATTGTCTTTTGATCGACGCCTTCCGGCGGATAGTCGGGGTTCAGCCGGTAGGGGCGCCAGTTGATGTCGACGCCGATTTCGTCCTGCACTTCCGCGATCGCAAGCTCCAGCCGCGCCTTGCCCAGATAACACCATGGGCAGACGACGTCCGATACGACGTCGATGGTGATACGTTCCATGGTGGTTTCCTTTCATTATTCCGGGGGTCTTTCCAAGCCATCTATGCCCTGACAGGCCAGACTTCAACCAGGCAGGAAAAAGGAACCACTTCCGGCAGACTTATTGGACGCTCTGATCCCACCAAACAGGAAGCTGATAGCCGTAAAGCGGCGCGCCATCCGGACGGCCGATCCGCTTGTTGCGCGCAATCCATTGCTGGTCGAGATGGTAGAGAGGCAACACGTAATGCCCAGAAAGCAATAAACGGTCATGCGAACGGACAGCGGCCGTGAAGTCCTCGTCGGAGCGGGCGGTGAGAATATGCCTGATCAGCGCATCGACATCAGGGTCGGTAACGCCGGCAAAATTTGAACTCCCCTGGCGGTCGCGCGCAGCCGACGACCAGTAGGAGAGCTGCTCATTTCCGGGCGAGAGCGACGACGGATAAGATTTTAGAATAACATCATAGTCGAAACTATTGGTTCTGCTTTGATATTGCGAATCGTCCACCGTGCGGATCGAGGCAGCAATGCCCAAAGCGTGAAGCGAACGCTGATAGGCGATGGCAAGTTTTTCCTGGTCGGTGTTCTGCGTCATGATCTCGAAAGCCAGCAGTTTTCCGTTGGCATCCACCATCTTGCCGTTTTTGATCGAATAGCCGCCTTCCTTCAGCGTCTGCAGCGCTTGCTTCAGCACATTGCGGTCGCGCCCGGAGCCATCGCTTAGGGGAAGCTTGTACGTGCCGTCGAGAATGGCCGGATCAATCTTCTCTTTGATCGGGCCTAGCATTTGGATCTCGCGGGCATCGGCCGGAACGCCGAAGCTCGAAAGCGCCGAATTCTGCCAGAAGCTCTGCGTGCGCTTGTAGGCGTTGGAATAGAGCGTCCTGTTCGCCCACTCGAAGTCGAAGATCAGCGAGAGCCCTTCGCGAACTTTGGCATTGGCGAATACCGGGCGCCGTGTGTTGAAGACAAACCCGAACATGCCGCTTGGCAGCTTCGGCTGGAACGTATCCTTGATTACAGTGCCGGAGGAAACTGCCGGGAAGTCATAGGCTGTCGCCCAATGCCCGGGACTCCCGTCGGAATAGACGTCGATGTCGCCCTTCTTGAATGCCTCGAAAAGGGTGGTGTCCTGCAGAAAATACTGGACGGTGATCTGGTCGTAGTTGTCCATGCCGACCTTGGAGGGGATATCCTTGCCCCAGTAGTTCGGATCACGTTCGTAGGTGATGCTTTCGCCGGGCTTCACCGTTTTGATCTTGTAGGGCCCGGAGCCGACCGGTGGCACGAGAGTGGTACGGTCGAAGGTTTCCGGATCGATGGCGTGTTTCGGCAGCACCGGCATCAGCCCGAAGACCATCGGCGTTTCGCGGTCCGCCTTGTCGTTGAAGGTGAAGCGCACGCTATGCTCGCCGATCTTCTCCATTTTCGAGACGAGGCTCAGGCGGCTCGCAAAGGGCACGCGTCCCTTGTCGCGCAGCAGCTCGAAGGAGAACATGACGTCCTCAGGCGTCACCGGCTGCCCATCGGACCACTTGGCCTTCGGATTGAGATTGAACTGAACGAACGTGCGGTCTTCATCCCATTCGACCGTCTCGGCAAGCAGCCCATAGAGCGTAAACGGTTCGTCCCGGGAACGCTGCATCAGCGATTCATAGACGAGATTGCCGTATTCCGGATCCCACATGCCGCGCGCCGTGGTTCGCATGCTTTTCAGGATGAACGGATTGAGATTGTCGAAAGTGCCGACGACGCCGTAGGTGATCTTGCCGCCTTTCTTCACGTCCGGATTGACGTAGGAGAAATGCTTGTAGTCAGAGGGCAGGGCGGGTTGGCCATGCATAGCGATGCCGTGCAGCGGGGCCGCAGCAACGGCGCCGCAAAAAAGCGTAAAGGCTATGGGGAGAATGACCCGGAGCATGCTCACAATCCTTTCCGGCAAGGCACGATTCGGCCGAAGACTAGCATGCGCGGCGGAAAATCGAACGTTCACAAGGCGGAATCTTTCGGCCACCCCGAAATTGCCAAAGAAATACTGGATATCTGGATCGCCCCAATGTAACAGGTGTTTCGAAGTTCTGGGGTCATGCATTTGCCTTAATGTTTTAAGAGGTGGAATGCCGAATAGCCCCGGATGGAGAGGACGGCGCATCGCGGTCCCTAATGGGTATCAGGAGACGGAATCCGTTATGTTGTTCAAATCAGATAAAAAAATGCGGGCAGCCCTGTCCGTTCTGGCACTCGCTTTCGGTGCGGCTTCGGCCCCGGTATCCTCCTTCGCACAGGACGCTTCAGCAGACGCACCGGCTCAGGCTGCCGGCGCACCGCGCCTTGGCTGGTACAAGACCTGCAGCAAGCAGGCTGACAACGATGTCTGCGTCGTTCAGAACCTGATCCTCGCCAATGGCGGCCAGCTCGTCACGGCCGTCGGCCTCATCACGATTTCGGGCAAGATCAACCGCAAGCTTCTGCAGGTATCCGTGCCGAGCGCCCGGCTGATCCCTCCGGGCATCATGATGCAGGTCGACAATAACAAGGGCCAGAAGCTCGACTACGCTGTTTGCCTGCCGGACAAGTGCACCGCCGAGGTCCCGCTGACGGATGCCATGATCGCAGGCCTGAAGAAGGGTAGCGACGTGATCTTCACGTCGATCAATTTCCGCCGCGCGCCGAACCCGATCAAGATTTCCCTCGAAGGCTTTACCGGCGCCTTTGATGGCGAAGCTGTTTCTCCGAACAAGCTTGCCGAAAGCCAGAAGAGCCTGCAGGACAGCATGCAGAAAAAGGCCGAGGAAGCCCGCAAGAAGCTGGAAGATGCGCAGAACGCCGCCAAGGCGCAGTAATCTGCCAGCGGCGAAAGAAAGAACAAAAACCCGGCCCTGCGCCGGGTTTTTTTGTTGCCGGAAAACAAAAACCCCGCCGGGAGGAGGCGGGGTTTTAAGTCATGACCGATAGCGTCTTAGTGGGCGAAGCTCATCTTGGGCTTGAACTGGCCGGACGGCGCTTGATCGAAAATCTGATAGACCTGCTGATTGCGAAGCGGCAGGCCGCTTTCATCATTCACCAGGTTCTGCTCTGAGACGTAAGCGACATACTCGTTTTCGTCATTTTCCGCGAGCAGATGGTAAAAGGGTTGGTCCTTACTGGGGCGAACTTCGGCAGGGATTGAGTTCCACCATTCTTCCGTATTCGCAAACTCCGGATCGACGTCGAAGATGACGCCGCGAAACGGAAAAACTTTGTGCCGGACCACTTCACCGATACTGAACTTTGCTACTTTTGTTTTCATGGTACGACTTCCTTTCATCACCAGATTTGGTGATTGGGCCTGCACAAATCAAGTTTTTTGCAGGCTTTCGTCACATGAGTGTCACATCACCGGCAGTGACGAGAGAGGAAAGCTCCGCCGGCGACGGAGCTTTCTACTTGGAGATCAAGCCGAATAGTACATGTCGTATTCGACCGGATGCGGGGTCATCTCGAAGCGCATCACCTCCGCCATCTTCAACTCGATGAAGGAGTCGATCTGGTCGTCGTCGAACACGCCGCCCGCCGTCAGGAACTTGCGATCCTTGTCGAGGCTTTCGAGCGCCTCGCGCAGCGAGCCGCAGACCGTTGGAATCTTCTTCAGTTCCTTCGGCGGCAGATCGTAGAGATCCTTGTCCATGGCTTTGCCCGGATGGATCTTGTTCTTGATGCCGTCGAGGCCGGCCATCAGCATGGCGGCGAAGGCGAGATACGGGTTTGCCGTCGGATCCGGGAAGCGGACTTCGACGCGCTTTGCCTTCGGATTGGAGCCGAACGGAATGCGGCAGGAAGCCGAGCGGTTGCGGGCGGAATAGGCCAGGAGCACCGGTGCTTCGTAACCCGGGACGAGACGCTTGTAGGAATTCGTCGACGGATTGGTGAAGGCGTTGATCGCCTTGGCATGCTTGATGATGCCGCCGATGTAATACAGGCAGCTTTCGGAAAGGCCTGCATATTCGTCGCCGGCGAAAGTCGGCTTGCCGCCCTTCCAGATCGACTGGTGCACATGCATGCCAGAACCGTTGTCGCCGAAGATAGGCTTCGGCATGAAGGTTGCCGTCTTGCCGTAGGCATTGGCGACCTGGTGCACGACGTATTTGTAGATCTGCATCTTGTCGGCGTTGCGGACGAGCGTGTCGAACTTGATGCCGAGTTCGTGCTGGGCAGCGGCCACCTCGTGATGATGCTTTTCGACGGTGACACCCATTTCGCCAAGTACGGTCAACATTTCAGAGCGCATGTCCTGCGCGCTGTCGACCGGCGGGACCGGGAAATAGCCGCCCTTGATGCGCGGACGGTGGCCGAGGTTTCCGGTCTCGTAATCGGTGTCGTCGTTCGACGGCAGTTCGCTGCTGTCGAGTTTGAAGCCGGTATTGTAAGGGTCGGCCTTGTATTTGACGTCGTCGAAGACGAAGAATTCGGCTTCCGGACCAACGAAGATGGTGTCGCCGATGCCGGATGCCTTGAGATAGGCTTCAGCTTTCTTGGCGGTGCCGCGCGGATCGCGGTTATAGGCTTCGCCCGAAACCGGATCCAGAATATCGCAGACGATGACCATGGTAGACTGCGCGAAGAAAGGGTCCATGTGAACCGTTTCCGTATCCGGCATCAGCACCATGTCGGACTCATTGATGGCCTTCCAGCCGCCGATCGAGGAACCGTCGAACATGACCCCGTCGGCGAACATGTCTTCATCGACACAGGAAACGTCCATTGTGACGTGCTGCAGCTTGCCCTTGGGGTCGGTAAAGCGCAGATCAACGAACTTTACGTCGTTTTCCTTGATCTGCTTGAGAATTTCGTTCGCGGTCGCCATAGAATCTCCCTTTCAATTTATAACGTGATACTCAATCTTGAAGCCGAGCCGGCCAGCTCAGATAGCGTCGACGCCGGTTTCCCCTGTGCGGATACGAATGACTTCTTCGATGTTGGATACGAAGATCTTTCCGTCTCCAATCCGGCCGGTCTGCGCTGCCTTGCGGATAGCGTCGATAACAGCTTCCGCGTTCTCGTCGGCAAGCACGACTTCGACCTTCACCTTTGGCAAAAAGTCGACGACATATTCGGCGCCGCGGTAAAGTTCCGTATGGCCTTTCTGGCGACCGAAGCCCTTCGCTTCTGTGACAGTGATGCCTTGCAGGCCGACTTCCTGAAGGGCTTCCTTCACTTCGTCGAGCTTGAAAGGCTTAATGATCGCTTCGATCTTTTTCATGAGAAAATGACTCTCCGCTTCTCCCGTTAACGCGGGCAAATTGCCGCTCGAAAACCATGATGCAGGTATCATGCCAGTCGCAGCGCCGGAGAACCAGAAAATGCGCCAATTATCCCCAGATTCGCGGATCCAAGGGTATTTCCAAGGAATTTTCGAACAAAAATTGATGAGAATGGCCCTGGAAAATGCAAAAACGGCGCAGAATCCGAAAAAAATCGGGATGAGCCGGGCTGTGGCTCGCGCGCCTTCGGTGAGTAATAAATATGCAAATGGCGTATTTTTATGCATTTGTTTGACCGCAAATGCGGTTGTTTTTTAGGCGTTTTTTGAATTGAATGAGCACATGGCTGAACAACTGAGTGATCTCCTTCTTACCCCTGCAGAGATGGCGGCCGCGGATGCCGCTGCGGCTCAATCGGGAATTTCCTCCTTCGGGCTGATGGCGACGGCGGGCGCCGCAGTGGCTGCTGCCGCTTTGCGACTCTACCCGGGCGCCCAGCGCTTCGCCGTCCTCTGCGGCCCGGGCAACAATGGTGGAGACGGCTATGTGGCGGCACGCTTTCTTGCCGAGAGCGGTGCAGCGACCACCGTCTTTCATCTGGGTGACCTCGCGAGGCTTCAGGGCGATGCCGAGCGCGCAAAGGCCGAATGCCCGCTCACGCCGCAGCCGCTTGACACTTATGAGCCGAGGCAGGGGGATGTCGTCATCGATGCGATTTTCGGGGCAGGGCTCGGAAGGGATATGCCGCCAGAGGTGCGATCCGTGATCGAACGGGTGATGGATGCCGCGGTCCCGGTCCTTTCCGTCGACCTGCCATCCGGTGTCGATGGCCGCAGTGGCGAGGTCCTGGGGGCGGCGTTCAAGGCGGATCACACAGTCACGTTCATGACACGCAAACCGGGCCACCTGCTGATGCCGGGCAGAGAGCGTTGCGGAAACATCGAAGTCATCGGCATCGGCATTCCGGGCCGTATCATCAAGGCTTGTTCCTCAGGGATGGTCGGCGAGAACGCTCCGGCCAGATGGAAGCACCTTCTGCCCGCGGGGAAACTGGAGACGCACAAATACAAACGAGGACACCTTGCCGTTTTCTCGGGCGGAGCGGGGAAGACCGGCGCGGCGCGGATGACGGCGATGGCTGGACTGAGAGGGGGAGCAGGTCTCGTGACCATTGCCTCGCCGGCGGAGGCGGCGGCCGAAAACAGTGCCCACCTGACAGCCATCATGCTGCGTATCATCGACAACGAGACCGCGCTGCGCGACTGGCTGGGCGATGAGCGCTTGCAGACCTTCGTGCTCGGGCCGGGTTTCGGTATCGGCGCAAAGGCAAGAGCCTTCGTCGCCGCATTGCGCGATCGCCATCTGGT
The DNA here is from genome assembly GCF_056755095.1 of Rhizobium sp. SVR5-9E. Lineage (NCBI taxonomy): Bacteria > Pseudomonadati > Pseudomonadota > Alphaproteobacteria > Hyphomicrobiales > Rhizobiaceae > Rhizobium > Rhizobium sp. SVR5-9E. The sequence continues at coordinate 94,196 of NZ_JBNDHS010000005.1, forward strand.
GCTCGACGCAGACGGCATCACCTCATTCAAAGAGAGCCCGCAAGAGCCTTTCGATCTCTTCGCCGAAGGCGAACCGCATCTCGTTCTGACGCCGCATGAAGGCGAATTCGCGCGCCTCTTTCCGGATATCGCCGCGGACAAGAAGCTCAGCAAGATCGACAGGGCGCAGGCGGCGGCAAAGCGGGCCAATGCCGCGATCGTCTATAAGGGCGCTGATACCGTCATTGCTTCGCCGGACGGCAGGGCACTGATCAATACGAACGCGCCCATCTGGCTCGCAACGGCAGGCTCAGGCGATGTTCTTGCCGGCATCATCGGCGCGTATCTGGCGCAGGGTCTGCCCGCGTTCGAGGCGGCCGCAGCCGGTGTCTATCTCCACGGTGAAGCTGCACAGCGCGCCGGCAAAGGTTTGACCGCCGAAGATCTCGTCGCCCATGTCCTGCCGTTCTGACTACTTGCCGACTTCTTCCTGAAGAGCGATCGCCCCGAACGGCGCGTTGACCTTGCCCTCGTGGATCATAAAGGCAAAGACATCCCGCGGTTCGCTCTTGACCTTTCGGTCTTTGTCGATCAACGGCAGATCGTCCGGCACCTTGCCTTCGGCCCAAGTCTCGAGCCTTTTGGCCCATGCCTTCAGGTCCTTGGGAGGATAGCAGGTCTTGATCTCGTCCGAGCCCTTTTGCAGCCGGGCGTAGACGAAATCAGCCGTCACGTCGGCGATCATCGGATAGTCGAAATGCTCGGCCACGACCGGCGCGACGCCGTATTTCGCCAGCAGAGCGACGAATTCCGGCACCTTGAAGGAGTCGTGCCGCACCTCGACGACGTGCCGCAACGGCAGGCCGTCCTGTTTGTCCGGCAAAAGCTTTAGGAAAGCTTCGAAATCCTCGGCATCGAACTTCTTGGTCGGAGCGAACTGCCAGAGGATCGGCCCCAGCCGGTCACCGAGCTCCGTCAGCCCCTGCGTCAGGAAACGCTCCATCGATTCGCCTGCTTCGCCAAGGACGCGCCTGTTGGTCACGAACCGGCTGGCCTTCAGCGAAAAGATGAACCCGTCCGGCACGTCGGCCGCCCATTTCGCGAAGGTCTCGGGCTTCTGCGAGCTGTAATACGTGCCGTTGACCTCGATGACCTTCAACTTGCGGCTGGCGTAGTTGAGCTCGTCCTTCTGCCTGAGGTCGGCAGGAAAGAAATGCCCACGCCAGGGCTCGAAGGTCCAGCCGCCAATGCCGACCCGGATCGTACCGGAGTTGCTCATCTATGTCCCCCACTGCGCCGTGGCGCGTCTTGTTTCCCGAACGGCTACTCCGCCGCCACTACAGTCTTCTTCACCGGCCGGCGTTCCAGCAGTTCCCTCAGGAACTGGCCGGTATAGGACCGGGGCTCCTTGACGATCGCCTCCGGCGTGCCGGACGCGACGATCTCGCCGCCACCATCACCGCCCTCCGGGCCGAAATCGAGCACCCAGTCGGCCGTCTTGATGACTTCGAGATTATGCTCGATCACCACGACGGAATTGCCTTGATTGACCAGCTCGTGCAGCATTTCGAGGAGTTTCGCGACATCGTGGAAGTGCAGCCCGGTCGTCGGCTCATCCAGGATATAGAGCGTGCGGCCCGTCGAGCGTTTCGAAAGCTCCTTGGCGAGCTTGACGCGCTGTGCCTCGCCGCCCGAGAGCGTATTCGCCTGCTGGCCGACCTTGATATAGCCGAGGCCGACGTCCTTGAGCGACTGCAGCTTGTCGCGCACGGCAGGTACCGCGGCGAAGAACTCGACACCTTCCTCCACCGTCATGTCGAGCACGTCGGCAATGGACTTGTGCTTGAACGTGACTTCCAGCGTTTCGCGATTGTAGCGCTTGCCGTGGCAAACGTCGCAGGTCACGTAAACGTCCGGCAGGAAGTGCATCTCGATCTTGATGACGCCGTCGCCCTGGCAGGCCTCACAGCGTCCGCCCTTGACGTTGAACGAGAACCGGCCCGGCTGATACCCGCGCGCCTTCGCCTCGGGCAGGCCGGAGAACCAGTCACGGATCGGCGTGAAGGCACCGGTGTATGTCGCCGGGTTCGAGCGCGGCGTGCGGCCGATCGGCGACTGGTCGATATCGATCACCTTGTCGATATGCTCGAAGCCGTCAATCCGGTCGTGATCGGCCGGGATTTCGCGGGCGCCCATGACACGGCGCGCCGCTGACTTATACAGTGTCTCGACCAGGAAAGTCGACTTGCCGCCACCCGAAACGCCGGTGACGGCGGTGAAAACGCCGAGCGGAATGGATGCGGTGACGTTTTTCAAATTGTTGCCGCGGGCGCCGATGACCTTGATCTCGCGGCCCTTCTTCGGCTTGCGGCGCTCGTCGGGCACGGGCACGCCGAGTTCGCCCGAGAGATACTTCCCGGTCAGCGACTTGGGGTTCGCCATGATGTCCTGCGGCGTGCCATGCGCGACGATCTGGCCGCCGTGCACTCCGGCCGCCGGACCGATGTCGACCACGTCGTCGGCCGTCAGGATGGCATCCTCGTCGTGCTCGACGACGATCACCGTGTTGCCGATGTCGCGCAGATGTTTCAGCGTCTCGAGCAGACGGGCGTTGTCGCGCTGATGCAGGCCGATGGACGGCTCGTCGAGAACATAAAGCACGCCGGTCAGGCCCGAGCCAATCTGGGAGGCGAGGCGGATGCGCTGGCTTTCACCGCCAGATAGCGTGCCGGAATTGCGCGACAGACTGAGATAGTCGAGGCCGACGTCATTCAGGAAGCGCAGGCGCTCCCGGATTTCCTTCAGAATGCGGACGGCAATCTCGTTCTGCTTGGCCGAGAAAACGGCGGGCAGCGTCTCGAACCAATCGCGGGCCTTGCGGATCGACATCTCGGTGACCTGGCCGATATGCAGCTTGTTGATCTTGACCGCCAGCGCCTCCGGCTTCAGGCGGAAACCGTTGCAGGCCGGGCAGGGGGCTGCCGACATGAAGCGCTCGATCTCTTCCCGCGCCCAGGCGGAATCCGTCTCCTTCCAGCGGCGTTCCAGATTAGTGACGATGCCTTCGAAGCTCTTGTGCGTGGTATAGGATCGCGCGCCGTCGGCATAATGGAACTCGATCTTCTCGTCCGTTCCGTTCAGAATGACGTCCTGAGCCTTTGCGGACAGGTCGCTCCACCGTGCCCCAAGCTTGAATCCGTAGTGCTTGCCGAGCGCTTCCAGCGTCTGATTGTAATAGGGCGAGCTCGACTTCGCCCAGGGTGCGATCGCGCCGTCGCGGAGCGTCCGCTCCGGCTCGGGAACGATCAGGTTGGCATCGATTTTCTGCTGCGCACCAAGGCCATCGCAAGTGGGGCAGGCGCCGGCGGGATTGTTGAACGAGAAGAGCCGCGGCTCGATTTCCGGGATGGTGAAGCCGGAGACGGGGCAGGCGAACTTCTCCGAGAAAAGCACCCGCTCATGCGTCTCGTTCAGCGACTTGTTGGCCGACCCGCCGGCCGCGGTTTCTTCCGCCGGTAGCGGCTTGTCCGCGAACTCAGCGACGGCCAATCCCTCGGCGAGCTTCAGCGAGGTTTCGAAGCTGTCTGCCAAGCGCGATGCCATGTCGGTGCGCACGACGATACGATCCACGACGACATCGATGTCGTGCTTGTATTTCTTGTCGAGTGCCGGAACGTCGGCGATCTCGTAGAATTGGCCGTCGACCTTGACGCGCTGGAAGCCCTTCTTCATCAGCTCCGCCAGCTCTTTCTTATACTCGCCCTTACGGCCGCGTACGATCGGGGCCAGAATATAAAGGCGTGTACCTTCCTGGAATTCGAGCACGCGATCGACCATCTGGCTGACGGTCTGGCTCTCGATCGGGAGGCCGGTTGCCGGCGAATAGGGAACGCCGACGCGCGCAAAGAGCAGGCGCATATAGTCGTAGATCTCGGTGACCGTCCCGACCGTCGAGCGCGGATTGCGCGAGGTCGTCTTCTGCTCGATCGAGATCGCCGGCGAAAGGCCGTCGATCTGGTCGACGTCCGGCTTCTGCATCATTTCCAGGAACTGGCGCGCGTAGGCCGAGAGGCTTTCGACATAGCGCCGCTGGCCCTCCGCATAGATCGTGTCGAAGGCGAGCGAGGATTTGCCGGACCCTGAAAGCCCGGTCATGACGATGAGCTTGTTGCGCGGCAGGTCCAGGTCGATGCCCTTGAGATTATGTTCGCGCGCGCCGCGTATGGAAATGGTCTTCAGTTCACTCATCGTATTTTGCTTCTGTGCTGGAACAAGCCCCTTATTTAGTGATGCCGTTTGGCGAGTCGAGGCTAAATGTCGGGAAGGCTCTATGCTTTTCGATTCTACTGACAGTTATTGACAGCATCATAGCGATAAACTAGAACAAATAAAGAACAAAATTCCTTGTGGATGAACCGGTGATGGACGCCCATCGTGGGGGCTCTATAGTTTAAGGTATGCCGATTGTTTCAAAGCGCCGCCGGGCAGGGCGGCAGTAAGGTGAATAGGTATGGCTGGCAGCGTAAACAAGGTAATTCTGATCGGAAACGTGGGTGCCGACCCCGAAATCCGCAGGACGCAGGATGGCCGCCCGATCGCCAACCTTCGCATCGCGACCTCGGAGACCTGGCGGGACCGTAATTCCGGCGAGCGGCGTGAAAAGACCGAATGGCACACAGTCGTCGTCTTCAACGAAGGTCTCTGCAAGGTCGTCGAGCAATATGTGAAGAAGGGCGCTAAGCTTTATATCGAAGGCCAGTTGCAGACCCGCAAGTGGCAGGACCAGACCGGCAACGACCGCTATTCGACGGAAATCGTGCTGCAAGGCTTCAATTCGACGCTGACGATGCTCGATGGCCGCGGCGAAGGCGGCGGCGCAAGTTCCGGCTTCGGCGGCGGCCGTGGCAGCAGCGATTTCGGTGGTGGCGGCAACTACGGGGACGATTACGGCGCGCCGTCACAGCCGGCCGGCCGCAGTGGCAGCAGCAGCGGTGGCGGCGGCAACTTCTCGCGCGATCTGGACGACGATATTCCGTTCTGAGGCGGCTGTTCCTCAGAGTCGCGAACACAGACGGCCGCGTCGGCGCGGCGTCGCCTTTTGATGCTGTCGCCTTTGGGATCGATGTCGAATAACGCCTTGAGTTTTGGCTCCCCGCTACACTCACAGTTTAGTTACGCGCCATAGACGAAAAATTACTGTCAACTTCATCTGAGATCGGCTTTCTGGATCCCGGTGTCCTGGCTCGTGCATTCACGGCCGGCTAAAGGAGGATGACATGAGTTCCCATCAGAAGATGACGCGCCGCTTTAGGGCTGTGTCCCTCGGTATTGCAGTTTTATTGACAGCAGGGGTATGCCTTCGCTTTGCGGCAGCTGCGGCCGAGGAGCCGCACGTCATTCCCGCCCCGGTGCAGGATGAGAAGCCGGGCGCCGATCTCGAGACGGCTGTATTCGCCGGTGGCTGCTTCTGGGGCGTGCAGGGCGTCTTCCAGCACGTGGACGGCGTGGTCAGCGCGACCTCGGGTTATGCGGGCGGCGTCAAGTCCTCCGCACAATACGAGACGGTGAGCACCGGTAGGACAGGTCATGCCGAGTCTGTTCAAGTCGTCTTCGACCCTGCAAAGGTAAGCTACGGCCATCTCCTGCAGATCTACTTCTCCGTCGCTCACGATCCGACGCAACTCAATCGACAGGGCCCGGATACGGGCACCCAGTACCGCTCCGCGATATTCCCGCAGAGCGACGACCAGACGAAGGTCGCCAAGGCCTATATTTCCCAGCTCGATCATGCTCGGGTCTATGACGCGGCCATCGTCACCAGGATCGAAACCGGCAAGAGCTTCTATCCCGCCGAGGCCTACCACCAGAATTTCTTGACCAACAATCCAACCTATCCCTATATCGTCATCAACGATCTTCCGAAGATCGAGAATCTTAGGCAAATCTTCCCCAAGGACTACCGCTCGGAGCCTGTGCTTGTTGCGCAAGACGGCAAGTGACTCGGTGTACGAAGCTCCATGCTGCGCTTGCGCACAAAGCGCGTCTTGTCATCGTCACGCAGGGAGGACTGGCTAGCGGGCACTCAAGCCGTCATCGGCCATTTCAAGTAGCACATCATCCGCCTGCGGACTGACGTTCTGTTCTGTGTGTCAGGTCAAAAGCGCTTGAAGCGTGATGACAACAAGAAACGCGGCGACGATTGCTAAAGCGAACAGTTTGACCTGGCGATCGGCCTTTTCGAAGACACGGAAGTGCGCTCCTCGCTTCGGGCGGCGGCGATGTTGCCCGATGTGAGCGGCGTTAGAGTGCAGTTGTTTCTTTTTTTCCGACGTCGCGGCCTCCCTCGGAACGGCGTCATTGCATCAGTCCACCCCAATGAACCGCTCTATTATATGCCACGTCAAGGTAGCATCAAAATAGATACCTGCTCGTGCACCGCCCTTTTGCGCTCCGCCGACTTTGAAGATAGCCGACACTCGGCGCTCTAGTTCACGGCCATCGCTGCCTTCACACCGTCCACCACGAACTGCGCTGCAAGGGCTGCAAGAATGACGCCCAGCAGGCGGGTGAGGATCGCCCGACCGGTGACACCGAGAAAGCGGTCGAGCCGATCGGCAACCACAAGCGCGGCAAGCATCAGCAGCAGGTTGGCCGCAATCACGATAAGAAGCTGCGCCCGCTCGACGGAGCTTTGCAGCGAACCGGCAAGCAGGATCGTCGCCGAGATCGCGCCCGGGCCGGCAATAAGGGGGAGCGCCAGCGGAAAGACCGCTATGTTCTGGATGTGATCCTTGGTGATCGCCACTTCGCCAGTCTTCTCCTTGCGGTCCTGCCGCTTTTCAAAGACCATCTCAAAGGAAATCCAGAAGAGCAGCAGCCCCCCGGCAATGCGGAATGCGCCGATCGAAATGCCGAGGACGCCAAGCACGCTTGCGCCGAACAGCGCAAAGACGGCAAGGATGATGAAAGCAATCACGGAGCCGCGCAGCGCCACCTGTTTGCGCTGGCTGCGGCTCATGCCCATGGTCAGCCCCAGGAAGATCGGCGCAAGCCCAGGTGGATCTATCGTGACAAGCAGCGTCGTGAAAGCGTTGATCAGTTGGTCGGCGCTTGCCATAATCTCTCCGGAACACCATATGAGGGATGGGTTTTCGCAATTGTGAAGCGAGGTTTTCCATTTGGCAAATGCCGGGCGACGGCCTGGTCTCGAAAGCCGGGCGAATCGCCTGATTTGCCGCCTTTCCGCCGCAAAAGCCTGTTCAAAACTTCCGCTCAAATTGGCGTGAGACAACCCTTTCCGCTATACATCTTCCAGTGATTCTACAAAGAGATCGTGATCTGTTTTGACTGAACAAGCACCCCCAGGCGGCGGGAAGCTCCCGCCAGGCATCGAGCCCATCTCCATCATGGAGGAAATGCAGCGGTCGTATCTCGATTACGCGATGAGCGTCATCGTCAGCCGCGCGCTGCCGGATGTCCGCGACGGCCTTAAGCCCGTGCACCGGCGCATTCTCTATGGCATGTCCGAGCTCGGCATCGACTGGAACAAGAAATACGTCAAATGCGCCCGCGTCACCGGTGACGTGATGGGTAAATACCATCCGCACGGCAACATGGCGATCTACGATGCGCTGGCGCGCATGGCGCAGCACTGGTCGCTCCGCCTGCCGCTGATCGACGGCCAGGGCAACTTCGGTTCTGTCGACGGCGACCCGCCGGCGGCCGAGCGTTACACGGAATGCCGCCTGCAGAAGGCGGCGCATTCGCTGCTTGATGACCTCGACAAGGAAACGGTCGATTTCCGCGACAACTACGACGGAACGCTCTCCGAGCCCGTCGTGGTGCCCGCGAAGTTTCCGAATCTTCTCGTCAACGGGGCAGGCGGCATTGCCGTCGGCATGGCGACGAACATTCCGCCGCACAACCTGTCCGAAGTCATCAACGCCTGCATTGCGCTGATCGACGATCCGGCGATCGAATTGCCGGAGCTCATGCAGATCATCCCCGGTCCGGACTTTCCGACCGGAGCGAAGATCCTGGGCCGTTCGGGTATCCGCTCGGCTTACGAGACCGGCCGCGGTTCCGTCATCATGCGCGGCGTTGCCGCAATCGAGCCGATGCGCGGCGACCGCGAGCAGATCATCATCACCGAGATCCCGTATCAGGTGAACAAGGCGACGATGATCGAGAAGATGGCCGAACTGGTGCGCGAGAAGCGTATCGAAGGCATCTCCGACCTTCGCGATGAATCCGACCGCCAGGGTTACCGGGTCGTCATCGAGCTGAAGCGCGATGCCAATGCCGAAGTCATTCTGAACCAGCTCTATCGCTACACGCCGCTGCAGACGTCATTCGGCTGCAACATGGTTGCGCTGAACGGCGGCAAGCCGGAGCAGCTCAATCTGCTCGACATGCTGCGCGCTTTCGTTGCCTTCCGCGAAGAAGTCGTTAGCCGGAGAACGAAGTTCCTTCTCCGCAAGGCGCGCGAGCGCGCGCATGTGTTGGTGGGCCTCGCGATTGCGGTCGCCAATATCGATGAGGTGATCCGCGTCATCCGCCAGGCGCCGGATCCGCAGTCCGCCCGCGAAGAGCTGATGACGCGCCGCTGGCCCGCCGAAGACGTCGAGAGCCTGATCCGCCTCATTGACGACCCGCGCCACCGCATCAACGAGGACCTGACCTACAATCTTTCGGAAGAGCAGGCGCGCGCCATCCTCGAGCTGCGTCTTGCCCGCTTGACGGCACTTGGCCGCGATGAAATCGGCGACGAACTCAACAAGATCGGCGACGAAATCAGGGATTACCTCGAAATCCTGTCGTCGCGTGTCCGCATCCAGACCATCGTCAAGGACGAACTGAAGGCGGTGCGCGACGAGTTTGGCACGCCGCGGCGCACTGAGATCATCGATGGCGGTCTGGAGATGGACGATGAGGACCTGATCGCCCGCGAAGACATGGTCGTCACGGTTTCGCACCTCGGTTATATCAAGCGCGTTCCGCTCACTACCTACCGCGCGCAGCGCCGCGGCGGCAAGGGCCGGTCCGGTATGACGACCCGCGACGAGGATTTCGTTAGCCGGCTATTCGTTGTCAACACCCACACGCCGGTTCTCTTCTTCTCCTCGCGCGGCATCGTCTACAAGGAGAAAGTCTGGCGCCTGCCGATCGGCACACCGACCTCGCGCGGCAAGGCCCTGATCAACATGCTGCCGCTGGCACCTGGCGAGCGTATCACCACGATCCTGCCGTTGCCGGAGGACGAGGATAGCTGGGATAGCCTCGACGTCATGTTCTCGACGACGCGCGGCACGGTTCGCCGCAACAAGCTGTCCGACTTCGTTCAAGTCAACCGCAACGGCAAGATTGCGATGAAGCTCGAGGAGGAGGGCGATGAAATCCTCTCCGTCGAGACCTGCACCGTGCATGACGACGTTCTGCTGACAACGGCGCTCGGCCAGTGCATCCGCTTCCCCGTCGATGACGTCCGTGTCTTTGCTGGCCGCAATTCGATCGGTGTGCGCGGCATCAACCTTGGAGAAGGCGACAGCATCATCTCGATGACCATCGTCGGCCATGTCGATGCCGAGCCGTGGGCACGTGCCGCCTACCTGAAGCGTTCGGCGGCCGAACGGCGTGCCACGGGCGTGGATGAAGAAGATATTGCGTTGGTCGGCGAGGAAGTCACCGAAGAGGGACAGTTGCTCGACGACCGTTACGAGGAACTGAAGGCTCGCGAGGAGTTCGTGTTGACGGTCTCCGAGAAGGGCTTCGGCAAGCGTTCCTCGTCCTACGACTTCCGCATCTCCGGCCGCGGCGGCAAGGGGATTCGCGCTACCGACACATCGAAGACGGCCGAAATCGGCGAGTTGGTTGCAGCCTTCCCGGTCAACGACGGCGATCAGATCATGCTTGTCTCGGACGGGGGCCAGTTGATCCGCGTGCCAGTCGGCGGCATTCGCATCGCCAGCCGCGCAACGAAGGGGGTCACGATCTTCTCCACGGCCAAGGATGAGAAGGTCGTCTCTGTCGAGCGCATCACGGAGCCTGAAGATGACGGCGAGGACGTCGCCGAGATCGTCAACGAGACGCCGATCGAGCCGGAGGCGGCGCCGTCGGCAGCGGAAGGCGACGCATCGCCCCCAGCAGAAGAATAACTCAAACCAGAGTGTGGTTTGGAAACCGGGCGGCTTTTGCCGCCCGTTTTTTTATGTGCTGAAGGGTGCGGCGCATGCTCGCAAATTGAAAAAGCCGGACGCTGGGAGTGCGTCCGGCTTTGCTGGTTCACGTTCGCGAGCGAATGCGCTCAAACGGGTTGTCAGAATGCTTTGTGCTTCTCGTTGAATGCCTTCGCATCTTCACTCTCACGGCGAAGCGCCGAGATGGTCGACGCCACAGACACGATGAACATGCCGCTGATGAGAACGGTAAGAGCAGTCAAGATCGTGAACATGGCAGTTCCTTCCGAAGTAGCGTTCGCTCCTCAGTACTGGCTGATCATCGCCGTGCGGGTCGATGCATAGGGGCCATATACCTTGGATGTATCAGTCTGCTGATCGTAGAGTGCGATAGTGGCAGTAAGCATTCCCGTGATCATTGCCATCCAGAATACATTGATGATGGTAATCTTATCGGGCATTTTTTCTTCCCTCGTACCGCGTATCTTCTACGCTTCGGTTAATGAACGTGTCCGTCTGATAATAGTTCCAGCGGATGTTGACCGGTCGTTTACCAAGCAAGGTCTGAAGCCATCTTGAATGCCTCATTCATCTGGCGTTCAGATTCGCTGCCTGGCTCAACGCATTCTGCCGAGTTTCCGCATGATGACATGGTGCTCCCTCACTTCGGCGCGCACCCAGCCCGCCGCGCGACGGTCCTGCATATACGCCCAGGCCACCTCTGCAAGCAGGGAGAGAACGACGGCGAGGGCAACGATCAAAATCAGCATGTCATCATCTTTCGAGTAACGCCCGGCTTGGCGTTGATGTTTCCGATTGTGCAGGTTGCATCTGAAACGGCGTTGAACACTGCATTCATCCGGCGTTCAGCCCGGCTGCAAATGACTTGCGGGACGCGGGTATCCATGACAAAAGGCCTCGAACGAAACGGTCGGGTCCTATGACGACAGCTTTTTACCCGGGGTCCTTCGACCCGATCACCAACGGACATCTGGATGTGCTCGTCCAGGCGCTGAACGTTGCAGAACGAGTTGTCGTTGCAATCGGCATCCATCCCGGCAAGGCGCCGCTTTTTTCCTTCGAGGAGAAGGCGGAGCTGATCCGCAACTCCGTTGCCGAGGCCTTGCCGCAGCGGAGCGGCAGCATCTCGGTCGTTTCCTTCGACAACCTGGTCGTGGATGCGGCACGGGCGCATGGCGCGACGCTGCTCATTCGCGGCCTTCGCGATGGTACCGACCTCGACTATGAAATGCAGATGGCGGGCATGAACCGTCAGATGGCACCGGACGTCCAAACCATCTTTCTACCGGCAGGCACAGCCTCGCGGCCTATAACCGCCACATTGGTGCGTCAAATCGCGGCCATGGGCGGCGATGTCAGTGCCTTCGTGCCGGCTGCCGTTTTGAAAGCCCTTCAATCCAAGCGCAAATCTTGAGGCGTTTTCCGCCGCAACGGAGCTCATATGAAACTCTTTTCTATCGCATTTGCCGGCGTGCTTTGCCTCGCGTCCTTCGTGGGTAGCGCTTTTGCCCAGTCGGCCGATCACACTTTGACGATCCAGCTCAAGGATGGCCCGGTCGTGATCCAGCTCCTGCCCGATGTCGCTCCCAAGCACGTCGCCCAGATCGAAGCGCTGGCGAAAAAGGGTGCCTATGACAACGTCGCCTTTCACCGTGTGATCGACGGCTTCATGGCGCAGACCGGCGACGTGCAGTATGGCAACATGGCCAAGGGTTACGAGCCGAGCCTGGCAGGCACCGGCGGCTCTGATATGCCGGACATTCCGGCGGAGTTCTCCAAGACGCCGTTCGTACGCGGCACGGTCGGCATGGCGCGTGCCCAGGATCCTAATTCAGCAAATTCGCAATTCTTCATCATGTTCGCTGACGGTTCGTTCCTGAACGGCCAGTACACGGTCGTCGGAAAGGTCGTCTCCGGCATGGAGAATGTCGACAAGATCAAGCGCGGGGAAGGCCAGAACGGCGAAGTCAAGGATCCCGATCGCATGGTCAAAGTCACGGTCGGCAAGTAATTCCAAGAAAACGAGGAGAGTAAGAATGGCCGAAATCAAAGATCCGGAAAACACCGTCATCCTGGAAACCACCAAGGGTAAGGTGGTCATTCAGCTTCTGCCGCAGGTGGCACCGGAACACGTGGCGCGCATCAAGGAGCTTTCCCGCGAGAACGCTTACGACGGCGTGGTCTTTCACCGCGTGATTGCCGATTTCATGGCGCAGACCGGCGACGTGCAATATGGCAAGAAGGGCGGCGAGAACTTCAACCCGAACCGCGCTGGCATGGGCGGCTCGTCGAAGCCGGACCTCAAGGCTGAATTCTCGGCAACGTCGCACGTCCGCGGCACTTGCTCCATGGCCCGGTCGCAGAATCCGAACTCGGCAAACAGCCAGTTCTTCATCTGCTTCACCGATGCGCCGTGGTTGAACAAGCAGTATTCCGTCTGGGGTCAGGTCATCGAAGGCATGGACGTCGTCGACGCGATCAAGAAGGGCGAACCGGTCAGTGATCCGGATTCCATCGTCTCCATGCGGGTTGCCGCCGACGTCTGATTGTGATTTCTGCTGAAACCCGCCCTTGCGTGAAAAACGCGGGCGGGTTTCGCTTTGCCTGGAAGTGCCTGATGCGCGTTGACCTTTTCGATTTCGAACTGCCGGATGAACGGATCGCCCTACGGCCGGCCGAGCCGCGCGACAGCGCGCGCCTGCTCGTCGTCGATCCGCATGCCGAAACCATGTTCAGCGACCATATTGTCAGTCAGCTTCCCTCATTCCTGCGGGCAGGGGATGCGCTTGTCTTCAACGATACGAAGGTCATTCCCGCCCAGCTCGAGGGCATTCGTTATCGCGAAGGCGCGCCCGGCCAGCAGGTCTCGACGACGTTGCATATGCGCATCGGCACCAGCCGCTGGAAGGCCTTTGCCAAGCCCGGCAAGCGCATCAAGATCGGCGACCGCATCGCCTTCGGCCACAGCGGCGAAAGCTGCTTTCTCGGCCAGCTCGATGCGACCGTCGAGGAGAAGGGCGAGGGGGGTGAGGTTACCCTTGCCTTCGATCTGTCCGGGCCGGCGCTAGACGAGGCGATCGCCGCCGTCGGCCATATTCCGCTACCGCCCTATATCGCTGCAAAGCGCCCGGAAGACGAACGCGACCGCACCGATTACCAGACGATCTACGCCCGCGACGAGGGTGCCGTCGCAGCCCCCACCGCCGGCCTGCATTTCACGCCCCGGCTCTTCGAAGCGCTGGATAAGGTTGGGATCGAACGTCATTTCGTGACACTGCATGTCGGCGCTGGCACCTTCCTGCCGGTCAAGGCCGATGACACTGACGATCACAAAATGCATCTCGAAAGCGGCTATGTCAGCGCCGAAACAGCCGCAAAGCTCAACGCCGTCAAGGCGAGGGGCGGACGCATCGTCTGCGTCGGCACGACCTCACTGCGGCTGATCGAAAGTGCGGCCGGGGATGATGGTGAAATCAAAGCCTGGGCTGGCGCCACCGGCATCTTCATCACACCCGGCTACCGCTTCAAGGCGGTCGATATCCTGATGACCAATTTTCATCTGCCGCGTTCGACGCTCTTCATGCTGGTTTCCGCCTTCGCGGGTTTCGAGACCATGCAGGCAGCCTATAAACACGCCATTTCGACAGGCTACCGCTTCTACTCCTATGGCGACGCGAGCCTTCTTTTCCGGAAAGACCAATGACCGAGAATTTCCAGTTCACGCTCAACAAGACAGATACCGGTGCGCGCCTCGGCGAAATTTCCATGCCGCGCGGCACGATCCAGACCCCGGCATTCATGCCGGTCGGCACCGTCGGCACGGTCAAGGCGATGTATCTCGATCAGGTTCGCGAGACCGGTGCCGACATCATCCTCGGCAATACCTATCATCTGATGCTGCGCCCGACGGCGGAACGCGTCGCGCGCCTTGGCGGACTACACAAGCTAATCCGCTGGGAACATCCGATCCTGACGGACTCCGGTGGTTTCCAGGTCATGTCTCTCGCGGGGCTGCGCAAGCTCGACGAGCAGGGCGTCACCTTCAAGTCGCATGTCGACGGCAGCCTGCACCATATGTCGCCGGAGCGATCGATCGAGATCCAGGGCCTGCTCGGCTCCGACATTCAGATGCAGCTTGACGAATGCGTGGCGCTTCCAGCCGAGCCGCGTGAAATCGAGCGCGCCATGGAGTTGTCATTGCGTTGGGCCGAACGCTGCAAGGACGCCTTCGGCAAGCAGCCGGGCAAGGCGATGTTTGGCATCGTGCAGGGCGGCGACATTCCGGCACTTCGCATCCGCTCGGCCGAAGCGCTGACCCAGCTTGACCTCAAGGGCTACGCGATCGGCGGCCTCGCGGTTGGCGAGCCGCAGGACGTCATGCTGAAGATGCTCGAGGAAACGCTGCCTGTGCTGCCGGGCGAGAAGCCGCGTTACCTGATGGGCGTCGGCACACCGGACGATATCCTGAAATCGGTCGCCCGCGGCATCGACATGTTCGACTGCGTCATGCCGACCCGTTCCGGCCGCCATGGCCTGGCCTTCACCCGTCGCGGCAAGGTCAATATCCGCAACGCCCGCCACGCCGAGGATATGCGTCCGCTGGACGAACAATCGAACTGCCCGGCGTCACGAGACTATTCGCGGGCCTATCTGCACCATCTCGTTCGCGCCAACGAAGCGCTCGGCGGCATGCTCTTGTCCTGGCACAATCTTGCTTACTATCAGGAACTGATGCAGGGCATCCGCAAGGCGATCGCAGAAGGCCGCTTCGCCGACTTCATGGCGGAAACGCAGGAAGAATGGGCGAGGGGTGATCTCGAGCCAGCCTGAGGCTCAGATACCTTTGCTGTCTGTATTCGGCATGATCTGCACGCCGTTGATCTTGTAGCTGCCGTCAGGCTGCCGCGTCATCTGGTAGATCGCCGTCCAGTCCTTGCCGTCGCGGCCCGATATCAGCACCTCATGATAGATCGTCGCCCCACCGGCGATCGACCTGCTGCGGCCGAAGGCATAGTTGCCGGGATGATAGACCGGCTCGTAGCTCTTCTTCACCATAGCAAAGAAGGTAGTCTTGTCCGGATACATCGCCTTGATGCCAGGCGCTGCAAAGGAGTAGGCGGTATCGGCATCGTCCTTCAGGAAGGCCGTGATCTGATCCTCGATGACATGCCGCGTCGTTTCGAGCGGATCTTCGGCTCGCGCAGGCATGGAAGCGATGGCGAATGCGGCACACAGAAGAAGCACTGCGGATAAAGCGCGCATGGATTAAACTCCGGCCATATAGAGCGGAGTGTAGGGCATTTGCAGGAATTGGAAAGTAGCGGCAGCCGGTGCTTTTCTCGCCAGCTGCCGCCAGTCGTTGGAGGTTTAGTTCCAGCGCCGGAAGAGGGCGCTCGCATTGACGCCGCCGAAGCCGAAGCCGTTGCTGATCGCGTATTCCCCGGCAAGCTTGCGGGCTGTCTTGCCGACGATATCAAGCCCTTCGGCGGCGGGGTCCGCTTCATCGAGATTGCGTGTCGGCGGCACGATCTGGTCGCGCAGCGCAAGGATCGTGAATATCGCCTCGAGCCCACCGGCTGCGCCCAGCAGATGGCCGGTCGCGGATTTCGTGGCGCTGATCGCAATCTCGCCATTGCGGCCGAAGACCGTGCCGATGGCCGCCATCTCCCCGCGGTCGCCGACAGGTGTGGAGGTCGCGTGTGCGTTGAGATGCTTGATCTCCGACGGCGCTATCCCGGCCTGCCGAATTGCCGCCTCCATTGCGCGGCGCGCCCCGTCGCCGTCCTCCGGGCCTGCCGTCATGTGGTATGCGTCAGCCGCCGTGCCGTAGCCGACAAGCTCGGCGAGCGGCATTGCGCCGCGGGCGAGGGCGTGTTGCAGGGTCTCGATGACGAGGATGCCGGCCCCTTCGCCCATCACGAAGCCGTCACGGGCGGAATCGAACGGGCGCGACGCAAGTTCCGGCCTGTCGTTGAAGCCGGTCGATAGCGCCCGTGCCGCGGCGAAGCCGCCAAGGCTGACCTTGTCGATGCAGGCCTCGGCACCGCCGCAGATCGCCACATCGGCTTCGCCCGATCGTATCAGCCGGGCGGCGTCTCCGATCGCCTGAACGCTCGCGGCGCAGGCGGTCACGGGCGCGCCGAGCGGGCCCTTGAAGCCGTAACGGATGCTGACCTGACCGGCTGCGAGATTGACCAGGAACGAGGGGACGATGAACGGCGACAGCCGCCGAACGCCGCGCGTTTCGGCAGCGCGGACCGCATCGGTGATCGCCGGAAAGCCGCCGACGCCCGAGGCGATGATGGTTGCCGTACGCTCACGCGAGACCGTATCCTGCGGCATCCATCCGGCCTGGCGGACGGCTTCTTCCGTCGCGCCCATCGCGAACTGGATGAAGCGGTCCATCTTCTTCTGATCCTTGGGCGGAATGTAGCGGTCCGGCTCGAATCCGGCTTCGGCGTCCTCCGCCGCAGGCGGCACCACGCCGCCAACCTTGGCCGGCAGGTCGCCGACCATATCGTCGGGCAGAACCCGCAGCCCCGAACCGCCGGCAAGCAGCCGCTGCCAGGCGGTTTCAACACCCGTGCCAAGCGGCGACACCAGTCCCATGCCGGTCACGACGATCCGATCCATGCTCTCTTTCCTTCTTAGGCATCAATGCCGAGATACCAGGCCTTGACGCGCGCAATGCGTTCGCGGTCGCTTTCCTCGGCCGCCGGGCCGGGAAGCAGGCAGGTATTTTTGGGGGTAAGTTCTTCGCCGGTCTCGGCGTCGACGAGTTTGGTGTGCCGTTCCGTGCCGGACGCTGCATTGCCAAGGAGAAAGGCAAGGTCGTCTTCAGGCACATGGCGGCGGCCCCATGAAAACAGCGCCATCAGAACCGGGAAGAAATCGCGGCCCTTGTCGGTCAGCACATATTCATGGCGCGCAGGGCGCTCACTGTAGAGCCGCTTCTCGAAGATGCGTTCCTCAACCAGATGCGCCAGCCGGCGGGTTAGGATGTTCGGTGCAACGCCGAGGCTCTTCTGGAACTCGTCGAAGCGCGTCAGCCCTTGAAACGCATCCCGCAGGATCATGATGCTCCACCAGTCGCCGACGCTCTCGAGAGCGCGCGCCGCCGGGCATTTGAAACTGGCAAAACTTGTCCGTTGCATGATGCAAGTCACTATAGCAGTAACTTGCATCATGCAAGTATCTTCTCAGCTCGCATCGCCGGCAAAAATGCGAGCAAGCAACACGCCCGTGACCAGTATGCCTGCGGCGAGGAAGATCGTGTCGCCGAGCGTTCCGATGTAGAGCGGCCCGATATTGGCAAAGAGCAGAAAGGCGATGAGGAAGTTCAGCCAGCCCCAGATGACATTGGTTTCGGGCGAACTGAGGCTGGAGCTGCTCATGCGCACGAACGGCGTTCGAAACGGCCGGCCGCTGACCCCGGCGACGAAATGCGGAATACCGTTCGTCATGAACGCGGCGGCGATGAAGTGAACGATGTAAGCGATCCAGGGCAAGAGAACCTCCGATGTGGGTGTCTGCCGGTTGTAGATTGACGAAGCTTCGTCGAAGGCAAGGGCGGTCGTTTGTTGGCGATATCAAGATCACATAAGATAGATTATGGAACTAAAAGCCTAGGCTTGTACCAGAGGCAGCTGTGCCAGAAGCTTTTGGGTTTGCAGAGCATCCCACGAAATATACTCGGTGATCGCCAGCCCCACGATATCACAGGCTTCGCCCACGTCTTGCAGGAGCCGGACAACATGCGCAGGCTCGAGACGGCCGCGCGGAACACCTGCCAGAAAGCTGTCTTCCTGCTCCGGCTTGTTGAACAGGATCGGTCTGAAGCTGCGTGGGCTGATGGCGTCCACATCGAGATGCACTGCCATGTGAGTAATGCCTTCAGCTTTGATCCAATCCAGGATCCGCGCCGAACCATAGGCCAGCTCTTTCGAACTTGTCCGCCGGAGGCCCAGCCTGCTTAGCACCTCGTTTTCGGCCGGAGACCATTCATCCAGCCCGGCATACATGACCTTGGCGAGCTGGATCGGGCTATCGACCTCACGCACGAAATCCGCGTCACCCTCGCCAAGCAGCATGCCAAGCACTTGGGCGTGACCGTGATGGAAGTCTTTCAGCGTCTGAACGTCAGCGTGTGCATCGATCCAGAGAACGCCGACCTTCCCGCCGTATCGCTTGTTCAGATAGGCGATGGGCGCGAGATCAACCAGACAGTCGCCGCCTATGGTCAGCACCTTATCGGGCTGATGCTTCTCGATTGCCGCGCGGGCGGCGCGGGCCTGCTCCAGCAGGGCATTTTTGGCGAGAATGCCATCCTCGATTTTAAGGGCGGCTAGATCGTGCGGTGCAGGCACCGGCACGGTTTCACTTGGACCTTCCGTCGGAGGAAGCAGCCACGAAAGTAGTTGAGAGCTTAAGTGATACTCCGCCAGATTGCCGCCCTGCCATTGGGGCATATGAAGCCGAAGCGTTGTGACCAACGTCATTCCTCCCAATTCTGATAGGCGCATTATGGAACAAATGTCATGCCCATCATTCCGTCCCTCTATCGGTTTTGGCCGGAAACAGATTGGCTAAGTCGATTGGGAACGGAAATACGATCGTGGAACTGTTCTCGCCGGCGATGACATTCAGCGTGCTCAAATAGCGTAGCTGCATGGCCTGTGGTTGCCGGGCCAGAATTTCGGCAGCTTCCAGCAGCTTGGCCGCCGCCTGCTGCTCGCCTTCGGCATTGATGACTTTGGCGCGCCGCTCGCGCTCGGCTTCCGCCTGGCGGGCGATGGCGCGGATCATGGATTCGTTGATGTCGACATGCTTGATCTCGACATTGGCGACCTTGATGCCCCAGGCGTCGGTCTGCGTGTCGAGGATTTCCTGGATGTCATGGTTGAGCTTGTCCCGTTCTGCCAGCATCTCGTCGAGATCGTGCTTTCCGAGGACTGAGCGCAGCGTCGTCTGGGCGAGCTGGCTTGTGGCCATCATGAAATCCGCGACCTGGATGGTTGCCTTTTCCGGATCGATGACACGGAAATAAATCACGGCGCTGACGCGAACCGAGACGTTGTCGTGCGAGATGACATCCTGGCTGGGGACATCGAGAACACGCGTGCGAAGGTCGACTCGTACCATTTGCTGCGCATACGGAATGAGCAGAAACAGCCCGGGTCCCTTGATGCCGGTGAAGCGGCCAAGGGTGAAAACCACACCGCGCTCGTATTCCCGCAGGATCTTGATCGCGGCGGCGACAATGATGAGAAGTACGACAATGATGACGAGATAAAAGGCCAGATCTGCGAACATGCTCATGACTTTTCCTCCAAAGCCGGCTGCGGACCGGGTTTGACCTCGAGCGTCAGCCCGTTGCGGCCTGTGACCTTGACCCAGTCGCCGCCGACCAGCGGCTCGACGGAGACCGCTTTCCAGCGCTCGCCATGCACGATCACGTAACCGCTTGTGCTCGTCCAACTGTCAACCTTGGCTGGAAGGCCGATCATCTGCTCCGCGCCGGTGACGACCGCTCGCCAGCGCGAGGTCAAGGCGAGACGCGCGACGACAAGACTGAAGCCCAGGCTAGCGATGCCGATCCCGCCTAACATGGGCCAGGAGACCGACAGGCCTGGTATATCGACGTCGAACAACATGGCAGCGCCCAATACCAAGGCGAGCCCGCCGATGCCGCCGAGAATGCCGAACGAGGGCGAGTGCGCCTCCGCAACCGTCAGGCCCGCACCGAGGACGAGCAACCCTACCCCGGCATAGCTGACCGGCAGCAAAGCCAGCGCATAAAGCCCGAGCAGCAGGCTGATACCGCCGACCGTTCCGGGAACGAGTGTGCCCGGCGTCAGAAATTCGAGGATCAGGCCGTAGATGCCGATCATCATCAAGATCAGCGCGATATTCGGATCGGTGATCACTGAAAGAAAGCGGGTACGCCAATCCGGCTCGAGCTCCTCGATGGCAAGGCCAGCAGTGTCCAGCCGGACATCCGTCTGAGCTGTCCGGACGACACGCCCATTTGCCTGTGCCAGGAGATCGGTGATGCTGTCGGCCGTAAAATCGATGACGCTTTCGCGCGCAGCCGCAGGCGACGAAAGGCTTGCAGCTTCGCGAACCGCGCGCTCGGCCCAGTCGGCATTGCGGTGACGGAGTTCCGCCAGCCCACGGATATAGGCCACCGCATCGTTGATCGCCTTCGCCTCGCCCGCGTCGCGCGGCGCCGGAGGCGCCTTGCCGTCTTTCTCGTTTGTGTCGCTCGGGCTACGGGGGGCGTTATCGGGTGGCGGCCCGCCGAGCGAGATTGGTGTCGCCGCGCCGAGATTGGTCCCCGGCGCCATTGCCGCGATATGGCTGGCGTAAAGAATATATGTTCCGGCGCTGGCGGCGCGCGCCCCGCTGGGCGCCACGAACCCTGCGACCGGCACGGACGAGGCAAGGATCGCGCGGATGATGTCTCTCATCGACGTGTCGAGGCCCCCCGGCGTGTCCATCTGCAGGATGATCAGGCTGGCGTTGCGGTCGTTGGCCCGTTGAATGCCGCGTTTGACATAGTCGGCGACCGCCGGGCCGATCGCGCCGTTTATTCTCAGGAGCACGGCCACGCGTTCCGCTTCGGCTGCCGGGTAGCCCGGTAAAATGAACGCTGTCAGCAGACCGAATACGAGCGCGAGGATTGGCGACACCGGCCGCCAAAGCGCGGAACGCAAGGCCATCGTTCGACAAGCACTCATACCGGGAAATATATGTCGAAACTGCCAAACGGTAAGGTAGTGCAATTGGGGGAGGTCGCCGAGCGGCATGAGCGGCATCCGATGCGCCCTCGCCCCGCGACACGGCGGTCGCTAACCCTCTAGGAATCGCTAAGTTCGTCCAGTTCGATCTCGAACTGCATCTGATCGTACGCCGGTACGACGTTCTCCGGCGTCTCGGTCATCACCGTGTCGTAGTCCAGCGGCGTGTGCATATGAGTCAGGATGGCCCGCTTCGGCTTCAGCCGCCCGATCCAGTCAAGCGATTGCTCCAGGGACAGATGGCTCGGGTGATAGCGGTATTGCAGGGCATCGATGACAAGGACGTCGAGATCGTCAAGCTTTGCGACCGTTTCGGGCGGAAAGTCGCTGATATCACTGCAATAAGCGACCGCGCCGATCCTGAAGCCGAGCGAATGGATATCGCCGTGCTGCTGCAGATGCGGCTTGAACGAAATCGCCCCACCGGCGCCTGTGATTGAAATCGGCTTATTGATGTCTTCGATCAGGATCGGTTCGACGATTGGCGGATAATTGCTGTCGGGCGGCGTTTCGATGCAGTAGCTGAAGCCCTGGCGAATGCGTTCCATCGTGAACGGATTGGCATAGATCGGCACGCGCTGCTGAGCGTTGTGAAAGAAGCCGCGCAGATCGTCGATCCCGTGGATGTGATCGGCATGCGGATGCGTATAGAGCACGGCATCGACGTGCTGCACCTTGGCGGCGATCATCTGCTCGCGGAAATCCGGTCCGGTATCGATGACGACGGTCGTGACGCCGCCATTGTCGTCGTATTGCTGCACGAGGAAGGCTGCACGCGTGCGCCGGTTCTTCGGGTTGGCTGGATCGCAGGCACCCCAATCGCCGGTAATGCGTGGCACGCCAGGCGACGACGCGCAGCCGAGAATGGTGAAGCGCCGCCGGTATCCCACGCGCTAGACCCTCGGCATTTTCGAGAAGAGCCGGAACGCGTTCTCGGTCGTAATACGCGCAATGTCGGCATAGCTGAGATCGAGTGTCTCAGCGAGTACCTCGGCCGTATTCACGACATAGGATGGCTCATTGCGCTTGCCGCGCCAGCGCTTCGGCGCAAGGTAAGGCGCATCGGTTTCGATCAGCAGACGGTCATGCGGGATCGTCTTTGCGATCGCCCGAAGCTCCTCGGATTTAGGGAAGGTGAGGATGCCGGAGAAGGAAATGTAACCGCCGAGTTTGACACCGGTACGGGCAAGCTCCGGACCGGCGGAGAAGCAATGGAGAATGAAGGGGAAGGCCCCCTTCCCTGTTTCCTCAGTCAGGATCGCCGCCATATCCTCGTCGGCGCTGCGGCTATGGATCACCAGCGGCAGCTGCGTTTCCCGCGCGGCAGCAATATGCCGGCGAAAGCCGGTTTGCTGGTCTTCCGGTTTCTGCGTGTCATAAAAATAATCGAGCCCAGCCTCGCCGATTGCGACAACTTTTTCGTGGGCGTTGGCGAGGCGTACGAGATCCTCGGTCTGAATGTCGAGCTCCTCGTCCGCATTGTTCGGATGCGTCCCGACGGAGCAAAAGACCGAGGGATACTTTTCCGTAATCGCAAGCAGCGTTTCGAGCTTTCGCACGCGTGTCGAGATCGTCACCATCTGCTTCACGCCGGCCTGGTGCGCGCGCGAGATGATATCGTCGCGCTCTTCCTCGAAGTCGGCGAAATCCAGATGGCAATGCGTGTCGATCAGCATGGCAGACCCCTAAGCTTCCGGCGCCACATAGCGCGGGAACACAGGCTTCGGTGCTTCCAGCGGGGTCCCCGGTACGAGACGCCCGGCTTCGCCCAATGCGGCGAAATCGCGCTTTTCCGCAGGCGCAGCAACGAGGTCGAGTAGCTTGCCCGACGATTCCGGCATGAACGGCTGCAGCAGGATTGCAATCTGGCGCACGACCTCTGCCGTAACGTAAAGCACGGTGCCCATACGCGCCGGATCGGTCTTCTTCAGCGCCCAAGGCTCCTGACCGGCGAAATAGCGGTCGGTTTCCGAAACCACCGCGATGATCGATGCCAGCGCTCTGTGAATCAGCTGCTTGTCCATGTCCTCGCGGGTCGAAGCGAGCAGCGCATCGGCTTGCGCCAGCATCGCCTTATCCTCGTCGGTGAGCGGTCCGCATTCCGGTATCTGGCCGTCGCAGTTCTTGACGATCATCGAGAGAGAGCGGCTTGCGAGATTGCCGATACCGTTCGCAAGATCGGAATTGATACGCGTGCCGATCGCCTCTTCGCTGTAGCTGCCGTCCTGGCCGAAGGACACCTCGCGCAGGAAGAAATAGCGTACCTGATCGAGACCGAAATGGTTCACCAGATTGACCGGGTCGACGACGTTGCCGACCGACTTCGACATCTTCTCGCCCTTGTTGAGCAGGAAGCCATGCGCAAAAACCCGCTTCGGCAGTGGCAGCTTCGCCGACATCAGGAAAGCCGGCCAGTAGACAGCATGGAAGCGGATGATGTCCTTGCCGATCACATGGATGTTGGCCGGCCAGTATTTCCCCCTCAGGCCTTTCGGATCATCCAGATAGCCAGTCGCGGTAATGTAATTCGTCAGCGCGTCGACCCACACATACATGACATGCGACGGATCGTTCGGCACCTTGATGCCCCAGTCGAACGTGGTTCTTGAAATCGAGAGGTCCTTCAATCCCGATTTGACGAAAGAGATCACCTCGTTGCGCCGCTCGGCGGGGCCGATGAAATCGGGGTTCTCCTCATAGTGCTTGAGGAGCTTGTCCTGATATTCGGAAAGCTTGAAGAAATAGCTTTCCTCCTGCACCCATTCGACCGGCGTGCCTTGCGGTCCGTAGCGTACCCCGTCGGCGCGGAGCTCCGTCTCGTTTTCCTGGTAGTAGGCTTCGTCGCGCACGGAATACCAGCCGGCGTAGGAATCCTTGTAGATGTCGCCGTTCTCCGCCATCCGGTTCCAGATCTCTCTGGAAGCCTCGTGATGACGCTCTTCGGTGGTCCGGATGAAGTCGTCGTTCGAGGCGTTCAGCAGCTTGGCCATCGCCTGGAACTCACCGGAGTTGCGGTCCGCGAGCTCCTGAGCCGTGATGCCCTCCGCCCGCGCCGTCTGCTGCATCTTCTGGCCGTGTTCGTCGGTGCCCGTCAGAAAGAAGACATCGCGTCCATCGAGGCGCTGAAAGCGCGCCAAGGCGTCCGTCGCGATCAACTCGTAGGCATGGCCGATATGCGGCTTGCCGTTCGGGTAGGAAATCGCGGTCGTAATGTAGAAGGGCTTCTTGTCTGTCATGGCGGCCATCGTGTCCGGCTTACTCTCTAAAAATGTCAGCCGCTCTTAGCGCATGTCAGGAAGAAGAGAAACACTAAGTTTCGAAAGCGCCTGCGATTCGCCGGTTCGGCGAGGCTGTGAGCTTGACTCACTTTGTGCCGCATTCTACGCGTTGCGACACTGAAGAACGAGGCGCAGTCGACGTGAGATTTCCAACAGCGCATTACAGCAGTCTCTCGGTCTACCAGAGGTCCGCTGCTTGACGTTTCTCGAAAGTTTTCAGCCTCTCTATTCGCTCTCGGGCTTTGTTGTCGGCGCGCTTGTCGGCATCACCGGTGTGGGTGGCGGATCACTGATGACCCCCCTGCTCGTTCTGCTTTTTGGCGTTCATCCCGCAACCGCGGTCGGCACGGACCTGCTCTACGCGGCCATCACCAAGACGGCAGGTACTGCCGTTCATGGCATGCATGGCCGCGTCAACTGGCGCGTTGTCGGCTCGCTGGGGGCAGGCAGCGTTCCGGCAGCGATTCTGATGCTCTGGCTGATGGCCGGTGTCGACCGCAAGAGCCTCGAAGTCACCCAGACAGTGACTGTGGCACTGGGCTGGCTGCTTGTCATGACGGCGGTGTTGCTGATCTTCCGTCCGCAGGTTCTCGCCTTCGCTCGCCGCACCATCGGCGAGCGTGCGCCGCCGCGCCCAGCGACGATTGCCGCCCTCACCGTCGTTCTCGGACTGGCGCTCGGCGTTCTCGTCACGCTGACATCGGTCGGCGCCGGTGCGCTCGGGGTAACGATCCTGCTGATCCTCTATCCCAAGCTCGACGTCCGCGAAATCGTCGGCTCCGATATCGTTCATGCGGTACCGCTGACCTTGATCGGCGGTGTAGGATATTGGTTCATCGGAGAGGTCGACTGGCTGATGCTGCTGGCACTGTTGATCGGCTCCATTCCCGGCATCATTGCTGGCAGCCTCGTGGCGCCGAAGCTGCACGAACGCACCATCCGTATGGTCCTGGCGGTCACGCTGGCGATCGTCGCCTGGAAATTGCTTGCCGGCTGATCAAGGCCCCGGCTGCTTGATATCGCCGAGAATGCTGAGGATCGTCTGTTTGCGGTCGAGGTTGTAGGCGTCGGAAACGGCAAGCCGCTCATTGATGTCGGACTGGAGTCGCGCCAGCCGCTCTGCGGAGGAAAGCTCGCCTGCCCGCGCCGCATTTCGCGCTCGGTTCATCAGGTCATCCGCGATATGGCTCACGAAAAATTCGAAGATGGTGTCGCCGTCCTTGCCGGAGAGCGCGTCCGCCAAACGATGCATCGCTTTGCGGGCCGCCGGACCCTGAGCAGACAGCACTTCGTTATAGGCGGCGATGATTTCGCCTCCGCCGTAGTTCAGAAGCTTCAATGCTTCACCAACGCTGCCCTTCGCCATCGAAAGCACCGCTGCATCGCCGGCTGGCGTGCCAAGATTGGCGAGGGCCGCGCCCAATGCTCTGTCGTCGAGTGGCGCAAGCTTGAGCGGCAAGCACCGCGACCGGATCGTAGGCAGAAGCTTGCCCGGCGCGTGCGACAACACGAGAAAGAGCGCCCGTTTTGGCGGCTCCTCGAGGATTTTCAGGATGGCGTTTGCCGCATTGCGGTTCATGTCGTCTGCCGGATCGATGATTACGATGCGCCAGTTGCCCGTTCCTGATGTTTGCGAGAAGAAGCGGCCGGCCCGCCGCACCTCGTCCACCGTTATCGCCGACTTCACCTTGCCGGTCTTTTCGTCCACAGGACGTGAAAGATAGAGGAGGTTATGCGACGCCCCCGAGGCAATCTGGCGGCTGACAGCAGACGCAGGATCGGGATCTCCGACCACCTCCGGCGCTGTTGCCGGATCGGGATTCGACAGAACGTAATTCGCGAAGCGGAATGCGAGCGTCGCCTTGCCAATTCCCTCCGGCCCCTCGATCAGGACCGCATGGTGGCCTTTGCCCGACCGATAGGATTGGGAAAGAAAGGCCTGCGCTTCGTCATGCCCGAAGAGTTTTGTATTTTCGGCTGGCGAGATTGCGCCCTCCAGAAGCCCCGGCCGCTCGTCACTCATTCGCAGCTTCCGGCATTCTCTCGGTGAGTACAGGCGCGAGACGGTTATCGACGATCGCGAGAATCTCTGCGGCTATAGCCTCTTCGCTCTGCGTGGCGTCGATGACGTGGCACCGCTCTGGTTCACGGGCGGCGATATCGAGATAGGCTTCCCGGCGCTTTTCGTGTGTCTCAAGTTCTTCCTTCTCGAACCGATCCGGCCCATCCGCCGTTGCCGCACTGCGCTTTTTGGCGCGCTCCAAGCCGAGCCGTGCCGGAATGTCGAGGATCAACGTGCAGTTCGGCACGACCCCGTCGACAGCGATCCGCTGCAGCGTCTCGATGAAATCCGCCTCGAGATTGCCTGTGACGCCCTGGTAGACACGCGATGAATCCATGAACCGGTCGCAAAGGACGATCTTGCCTTGACGAAGTGCAGGGCGAATGACCTCCTCGACGTGATCGTTGCGGGCTGCGGCAAAGAGAATGGCTTCCATGCGCGTGCCGAAAGCTTCGGCCGCCCCCGATAGCAGGACGTGGCGCACGGCTTCGGCGCCGGGTGAGCCGCCGGGCTCCCGCGTCAGCAGAACGTCGAGCCCCCGCGCCCTCAACGCCTCTGCAAGGCGGCGGATCTGCGTGGATTTTCCCGCACCCTCCCCGCCCTCAAACGTAACGAACAATCCCGTACCGGATGACAATGACTCATTCCCGCATTCTGGCGCCGGCGGCGCGCCGGGCTCTTTTCTTATCTATCGAAAGACAGGGCCAAGCGAAACCGTCCGAGTGACCTCCATGCGTTCTCCGCAATCCGCCATTGGCGGATCAGGTCGGTTCTGCCCTGTCCCAGAGCCAGGAAAATAACAACGATTCACCAAGCTCCAGCAGCGCATCGACGGCACGGCTTCTGAGCGATCCCACCCCGACGCTCTGCGCTGTGTAAAGCGGTACCTCGCGCAACACGCGGCCGCCTGCCGCGATGACCAGCGTGCCGGCTTCCGTATCGGCATCAACGGGAGCCGTCAACGGCCACCGGTAGACGATCCGCGCCGACAGCCGCTCAGGGTTGCTCACTGGAATGTAGACGCTGACGGGACCCTTCGCGACGAGATCCACGGTCCGGGCCGTGCCGCCATAGACGCTGGCGGCGCCAATGGCCTCCTTGTCGGCAAAAAGCTGGCGGCTCTCGAAGGCCGTCAGGCCCCATTCCAGAATGCGTTTGGCTTCTTCGGTCCGTTCCTTGTCGGATGGCATGCCACCGAGCGCCAGGAAAAGCCGCTTTCCATCACGCTCCACCGACGCCACGAGCGAATACCCCTCGCCTTCTGCAAAGCCGGTTGCCAATCCGTCGGCGCCAAGCCCCAAGTCAAGCAAGGGGTTGCGGTTACGCTGGAATATCTTGTTCCATTCGAAATCCGGCTGCGCGAAATAATGATAATACTCGGGATAAGACTGCTGCAGATCCGTCGCGAGCGTCACTAGGTCACGCGCGGACACCTTGCTTTTGCCGTCCGGCAGGCCGGTGGAGTTTCCGAAGATCGTTTTTTCCATTCCGAGCGTTTGCGCCCGCCGGGTCATCGCTGCCGCGAAATTACCCTCGGTGCCGCTCATGCCCTCCGCAAGAATGATGCAAGCGTCGTTGGCGCCCTGGATCGCAACGCCCTTGACCAGGTCTTCGACGCGAATGCGCGATTTCAGCGCCGCAAACATCGTAGCCGTCCGCGAGGGTGCACCGCCCGTCCGCCAGGCATATTCAGAAACCGGATAGTCGGTGTCGAGCGTGATCTCGCCGTTCTTCAACGAGCCGAAGACAAGATCCATCGTCATCAGCTTTGCGAGCGAGGCGGGCGAGAAAGTCTGATCCTCGTTCTTTGCAAGCAGCACCGTCCCCGTCGACGCCTCGACCATATAGGCCTGCGCGGCTTTCGTGACAAAACCCGCGGGCGCGGGTTCTGCGGCGTAAGATGGCGAAGCGAAGGATAGAAGGCATGCGCAGAGGCGAAGCAGGCGCTTCAACATCGGAGCTCCATTGGACAGAAGTTTCGACTCCAAACGTTAGAGACAGTGCGCGCCGGGCGCAATCGCTTCCGTTCAGCGTGCGATCTGTTTTGCCTGCTGGCGCTTGTAGGAGGCTCGAATTGAATTCTGCGTCAGCCTGTCATTGCGAACCAGGACGGCGTCGAAGGCAAGTTCGACGGGCACCGTCTTCACAACCTCATCCTGGTAGCCCAAGGCGAGCGAGCCTCCCTGCCCGGCTCCGTAAGGACGCTCATAAGGAATAGGTCCGATTTCCGGCAGCACGACCATCTGCCCGAAAGCCTGCTCGGCACTGGCGAAAGCCGGAGCCTGCCCGGCATTGGCGAAGGCGGGAGCCGGCCTCGGTACCGGCGCTGCATTGTAGGGCGCACTCGGCGTTGCGCCGCCATAGGCCGTTGCGGAGAAAGGCACAGGTACGTTCGACGGATCGACCGTCAATGTCCCAAGGCTCTGGAGCTGGTCGCCGGTGATCTTCTTGCTGTTGGATGCGACCATCACGCCCGTTGCAATCTGGCCTTCCGGATTGACGGCCGGAATGCGGCTGCCCTTCGGTATGTAGGATGCCATCAGGTAAGGCATGTCATGCCCATCCATGCGCGCCTTGCCGACATATTGCACGCGCACCTTACCAGTACCGCTATGCTGCAGGTCGAGCATATCCGCCGTCTTGTTGGAAAGATCGATGATGCGGCCTTCGTGATAGGGGCCACGGTCATTGACGCGAACGATGACCGAGGAGCCGTTTTCGAGGTTCGTCACGCGCGCGTAGCTCGGCAACGGGAAGGTCGGATGCGCGGCGGACAGATGCATCTGATCGTAGACTTCACCATTTGCCGTCAGGCGGCCATGGAAGGCCGAGCCGTACCAGGACGCCACACCGACCTTGCTATAGCTGAAGTCTTCCTTGGGGTAATACCACTTGCCCCTGACCTCATAGGGATTGCCGACCATGTAGCGGCCGCCGCCTTTGGGTATGCTGTTGCCGGTGGCAACACGCGGGCTGGCCTTAACGCCGTATTCCTTTTCGGAGAAATATTCCTTGCCATGGGCCCGCTTCTTCGGCACCTGCGATGTCGTGCCACAAGCCGTGACGGTTGCGCACATAAGCGCCAATCCAAGCCACCGCGTACCCGTTGCGAAAGACGCCGCCCCGTATCTCAGTCTCATATGCCCCACGCCGCTCAAATCATTATGGTGAAGGAGTTGCCCGAAATGGACCAGTCACGCCTATCTCCATCCACCTAACGAGACTTTAATTCTGTGGTTTCGGCGTTGAATTTGCGGATGTTTTCGGCGGAATGCGAACAATTTTAATGGTTATAGTTAACGAGTTGCTAATGCGCTGCTTGTGACCGCCGCCGTTGCTGGTCCTCAAACCAAGATTTTTCCATCCGACCCTTGCATTGGCCACGACCTTTGCGCCATAAGGCGCGCAAGGAAGAGTGTCCGAGTGGTTTAAGGAACCGGTCTTGAAAACCGGCGTGCGGGAAACCGTACCGTGGGTTCGAATCCCACCTCTTCCGCCATTATCAATTGATTTTATTATGCTATTTCGTACAGTTGCTCGCTTGCCCATCCATTTGCCCACCTTCTTGTGACAGCGGGATGGGTTGTACCTCAACAAACCTTGCACGAACTTGGTACTGCCTGCTCCGTGCTAATAGAGGGGGCGCGAAAATCGACAGCGTTGTGGCTCCTGCGTAGGTCTACAAGGAGGCGCCCACCACACAGCTAGGCTCAAGGCGTATTAGTCGCCCCTGCCCCCCGGGCCTACCCCGGCAAGCGAGTGCATTCCACTTCATGGCCGCCCGACCAAACGTGTAAATTTCAAGCTTTTTGTCAAAACAGACAAATAGCTTTGCCTTCTTTGACAATCGCAGCACGGCTGCATGTTCCGGATAGACGCCGATGAAGGATGCAATCTACCCGGACTCATCAAAGGGATCTCATCGGTCCCCTATGCGGACTATGTGTCTTCCCTCAATATCGAGCCGCCCCAGAGCCGTATCGGAACGGATGAAAGTGCAAAGGTCGCCAAGGACTGCATCAATTGGCCGCCGACCAGGTCCTCTGAGGGCACATTCCCATACAACCGCCAATCGCCAACCCGTGTTTTGTAGTTTTTGGATAGTCTCGCGGTCTCTTGCTTGATTGCGTGCAATCTTCTCGGACCAAAATGCCGCGTTCGATCGTGGCCTAACCCCCAGCGAACATTCATGACCATGCCAGAAGCAGCCGTGCACGAATACGACCACCCGCGGACCGGTGAAAACTAGATCCGGCGTTCCGGGCAGACGTCGGTCATGCAGGCGATAGCGCAAGCCGAGCGCGTGCAGCCCGCGCCGGATTGCCATCTCAGGACGAGTATCGCGTGCCCGTATTCGAGACATGTTGAAATGGCGCTTCTCAGGCGTAAGAGGGTCTGCTCGTGTAGCTTGCCGCCTAGCCATCGAAGTTCAGGCCGCTACGGGCCGATTTCGGCAGGCCGCTGCTTTTGCTAGAGTTTTTAGGATTTCTGCTGCCACGACTCGCGCCAGGAGCGGCGGAACCGCATTTCCCACCTGCCGGAAACCCGCGTTCATCGCGCCGCGGAAAACAAAGCCATCTGGGAAAGACTGCAGTCGAGCCGCCTCACGGACCGAGATGGTTCTTGCCTGGGCGCTGTCGTAGTGGATGTGGCTGTAGCTGTCCTTGCCGAGGTGCGCCATCAAAGTGCGTGCGGGCAGATCCGGTTCCATCTTGCGCCACTTGTTGGGAAACTTGCCGGTGTCATAGGGCGGCACGATTGATGCCCTAAGGGCTTCCCACTCGTTTGAGCCTATTGGTGGGACGGCCCCTGATTCGGCCCCCAACTTAGTCAATGCCTCTTCGAACATACTTACGGCCACGGCGTGTGCTTGCGGGTATTGATCGCCCGGCTTTAGCCGAGCGAAAAGCTTCCAATCGCGCGGAAGGTATCGGATAACATGGTCAAAAACGCCCGTGTCGTTCTCGAAACTCGGCCATTCCCTCATCAGCCGGGCATACTCAGTCGTAGGAGCGGCTCGATACGTCGCCAGTCGATCGAAGCGCCGTATACCACGTCGGAGTTCGCCCCGCAGATGGTCGGTGATGATCGGAAGATCACTAAGTGCCTGCGCGGCCGTGACTGCTGGCGTCAGTCCCTTATGTGGTTGTTCTGCCGCCACGTAACCTTGAGCGTCACCAATAAACTCGCTCTTTAACAATTTTAGGGCCACGTGGCGACTTCCCGCGTAGCCGGTCGGAAGGTCCATAAAATGTGTGGGCAAGGGAAATGTAACACCGACCCCCAGCTCACGCCGGACGGCAATCAGAATCATACGCTCTCGCATCTGCGGAACACCGTAAAACGCGGCGTTCAGCAGAGTATAACGCGCTGCATAGCCAATCGACTCAAGGAATTCCCGTGTCTCCTCCGCAATGTTCTGACCGCCATGGTTCAAGACGTCAGGGACATTCTCCATCACCAATGCAAGAGGACGGAAGGCCTGAACGAATTTGAGGTAATCAAGATAGAGGCGGGCACGGGTGTCTAGCCGAAATGCCTCAGGGTGCTCGGCGACCTCGCGCAGTTTGGGACGTCCCACTCGCGCGAACGCTTGGCACGGTGGGCCACCAACGAGAACATCGATAGCGCCATCGACCGGACCGAGGCCTAGTTCTTCCGTCAGCCCTTCTGGCGTCAGCTTCGTAATGTCGCGAGGGCGTGCGTGCCGCGTGTCTGTTGGATGAAAGTTGGCGCCATGTGAAGCCGCAGCATCGGCATCGAGCTCTACAGCCGCTGCGATCTCAAAGCCTTCTGCGCGAAAGCCCAGCGAGAGACCGCCACACCCTGAAAAGAGGTCCAACACTCTAGGCCGGCCACCTCTTTTAAGACGTTCGATCCGCGCTAGTAAGGAGGCATCTATCACTCCGCTCAATCGCCGCGCTCCTCTTGCGAGCAAAGCTCGTAGTGAGGGCCCATATCAAAAGCCGCGCCAACTATATGCACACGCGTTGAGCTCGACAGGCTTGAACGTGAGCTGTCGAGAGCGCCCTCCCCTTGCAAATGCAACCACAGCGGTAAGCTCAAGTTCTGACACATTAATCTCGTTCCTCAAATGCAATGTCCCCAACCGCTTAGCTCGATCAAGACTGGTAGAAAAATGCCGCTCGATTAAAGGACTTGGCACTGCACGCCCTCACTACTCTATCGGTCGATAGATGCGCGCCTGACCTAGCGTCCGCGCGGATCCGCCAATGTACCAAGCATTCATTCGGATGTCCCAGCTCCTCAACATCACGAAAAGAGCCCAGTCGAACTCGTAAATTGCCTGCAGCGCCCAGTCCTCGTCCATGCGCACAACCAGTAAATACTCGAACAGCTGCTTCGCCGGATTTTCCCTATCTGGGTAGATCGTCCCAGTCTTTCGCCCTTGCTGAATCGCCTTTATTGAATAGCGTTCGCCCTTGCGAGAAAGCGCGTCGACGTTTGATGTCCCCGGCGGCGCCTCTTGAAGATTTGGGCAGCCGGGGGTCGCGTTAAAGTAATCGATGGCCAATTGTTCGGCCACACCACCCACGGTTACGGGAAGTTTTCTACACCTCATCTCCCGGATTGTGCCAGCGCGCAGTCGGATAAGTTGCTGATCAGACAGAGCCTGCAGTTGGTCGTTGATATTTAGGTCGGTCAGTATCGGCGGCCCCATATTTCTGCTACCCGAGTCACACTGCTACGACTCGCGATTTCCCTGTAGTGCTTTTCTGCCCAATGCCATCGCGGCTGTCAAAGGTCTGTCCCACCTAAAGGCTACGCCTGGGGATTGTGAAACTCGCATGCGTTCGCCTATGGTGCAACGAACGGGTGAATCGATCGGCAGCATTGCCGGGGGGCTGAATGAACTTCCTGATTCTGAGGGTGCTGCGGCACAGCGAGCTAGGCATGTTCCATGCCTACCGCCGCGGCGGACGAGAAGGATCTCGCCAGCGCTCGATTAACTTCGATGGCAACGTTGTGGATCGCGTCTTCCCCACCGCCTCAGACGTTGATCGCATCCCGCTGCGGCTACTGTACGACACCGATAGCGGCTCGCGGGTACTCGATCATTCGCTGAAGCGCCAAGCTAAGAATTGGCGCTTGGAAGGCAACTGCCCAACCGACGAGCTGTATGACTTCGTTTCACCCGGCTGCCTTTTCGCAATGCTGGTTGAAGCGGGTGTGACCCCTGCGACCGGCGCTTGGACCATTTTTCCCGAGGACGGTGAGACCGCTCGGGCGGTGCTCTCCGACGGGGCCACGGCAGGCTTCGCCCGCGCCGGCATGGTTGCGCTAGAACTCGATGAAGCGCCTCGGGTCTTTCGACTGCTTACGCAGGCGCGCCCCGATATGTTCACCTTATCCGTTTCCAAGGGACCGCCCATGAGTAACACTACTCCTCCCTCAGCCCAAGCAACCCCGGCAGATGATAATGCGAGTCCGCTGCGACTGCCGCCGGGGCCAGAACGTCTCGCTGCTATTCTAGGCGATGCTGGCCACAGCTTCGTCAGCGCCGTTGCCGACATTATTGATAACTCCATATCCGCCGGGGCTACTGAGATCGCCATCACCTTCGATCCACCGAACAGCGGCAACGGCCGTTGGCTGGCCATCCGTGACAACGGCCACGGCATGAGTTCCTACGAACTCCATGAAGCTATGCGGGTTGGAGGTGAGGTTGACTACGACAGTCGCAGTCTGGGCAAGTATGGCTACGGCCTGAAAGGCGCCTCTTGGTCGCAGGCGCGCAGCTTCACAGTCGTAACACGTCAAAGGGGTGGTCCACTAGCGCACCTAACCTGGGACCGAGACAACATGGCGGACTGGCGGGTGGATGAAGGCCAGCTGCAAGCTTGGGAGAGCGCTGCCGCCGATCCCGGCGAGCACGGGACGTCTGTACTTTGGAAAAAGATGAAGGCACCGGCGTCAGCGCCGACCGTGAAGGGAGTTGCGCCGTATGTGGCCGAAATACAGGAGCTGAGTCGGCACCTCGGCCTTGTGTTTCACCGCTTCCTGGATGGAGACGCCAAGGGACGCGCGCAACTAACCATCCGAATCAACGACATTCCTGTCGAGAGCAATGGGCCGGTGAGCCATCCCCTAACTGAAATCCACGACGCAAAGACACTCAAGATGCCTTATGAGGACGCTACGGCCTCCGTGCGGGTTCAGCCGTACGTGCTTCCCTCTGAAGACGAAATAAAATTGTACCACGCCTCGGAGGGAGCGGAAGCAATCCAGAAAGCCCTCGACCGCATCGGATACTGGGGGAAACGCAATGAGACGCAAGGTCTTTTCATCTATAGGAATGACCGGCTAATTCGATGGGGCGGCTGGCACGAGATGTGGGCCACCAACGACGAAAAGATGAAGTTGGCGCGCGTCACCGTTGACTTCGATCCTGCGCTCGACGAAGCCTTCCAGATCAACATCTCCAAGCAGACGGTCCGACTGCCCGGCTATCTCCAGGCCGAGATCAAGGAACTAGCGACGCCAGTACGAAAGGCAAGTAGAGCGAAGTACGTTGCGCCGCGTCCTTCGCCCAGATCGACTCCGATCTCCGGTGAGCCGTCGGCCGATCTAGACGCGCAGCGGGCGCCGATAGCGTCCCCACCTAAGGCCCCGGATGTGGGCGGTCTAGTACCTCCCTTTTCTCCAAGCACAGCGCCCATGCCGCCTGCCGCTCCTCCAATTACTATCCGTGCAGTGACCACGGCCAAGTTCGCATGGAAGATTACCGATGGCTTCACAGGCAGTCGAGTTCTTCAGATCAGTTCGGCGATTCCATCGCTGGCGGAACTGGCACGGGCAGTCGAAGACAGCCCTGCGGCAACGACCGCACTGGCCGCATTTCTCGGGGATCTGGACCAAGCCGACGTTCAGCAAACGCTGATCGAGGAGGTAGTCGACGCATGACGGCCGTCAGCCTGAGAGAGCTCCGGCCGTCAGCGCCCAACTGGACCGACGATTTGCCCCCCATGCCAGATGGCGTGTGGGCTCGCCTGGAGCGGCGCCTGAAAGAGGAAGGGCAATGGCGTTCCGCACCGCTGGCGAGCCTTTCCTCCGAATCCGCACGGGTGCTTCGGCACCTTCCTGACCCGCGAGCGAGGACCTCCTTCCAAGGCCGCGGACTAGTCGTGGGGTACGTCCAGAGTGGAAAAACGGCAAACTACACCGCCGTTGCGGCCCGCGCGGTGGACGCCGGTTATCGCTTAGTCATTGTTCTCTCAGGCATACACGATGCCTTGCGCAACCAGACCCAGGCGCGGCTCGAACGCGAACTGGTCGGCCCGCACTTTCCGTGGCCGAGCTGGACGGTCCTCACGGGAGCGACGGAAGACTTTCGTGACCCCGGCGCGGATGCGCTTGCAAGGCCGGGCGTCTTTCTAATTGTGGTCAAGAAGATCGTCCCGATCCTTGAACGTCTGGACGCCTGGTTGAAGTCGTCGGCCGACCTGCTCAACAACGTACCCATATTGCTGATCGATGATGAGGCTGATCAGGCGTCAATCAACACCCGCGGCAACCGCGCGCCGGACCCCTCCATGGATGACGACGAGGAGGAAGAACCTGCTCGGAGCCGCGAGGGCCCCACAGCTACCAATGCCCTCATCCGGTCGCTGCTCAAGCGCGCACCAAAGGCAGCCTATGTGGCTTATACAGCCACGCCTTTTGCCAATATCCTGATTGATCCCTCCGCCACTGACCGAAGGGTCGGACACGACCTATTCCCAAGAGATTTCGCACTACAGTTGCCCCGCCCAGAAGGCTACACGGGAACTGAAGAACTGTTCGGCGTCAGTGCCCAAGGTCGAGACGTCTTCCGTAGTGTGCCGGATGAGGATGTAGACCAGTTGAAGCGGGCGGCGCGTCGCCGGTCATCCGCCCCAGTGATCACCGGTCCCCAGCAGGAACTGCTCCCGGAATCCCTCGCAGACGCGCTGATCTCCTTTTGTCTCGCGGGCGCAATCCGCGAGCGCCGCCCGCCACTGGCCGGCCAACCGCACACAATGCTTATCCACGTAAGCGCCCGAGTCCAGGATCAAGCCCGCGTAGCCGCAGCAGTGCGGAGACAGCAGGATCTCTGGATTGAGGCCATTCGCCAGGGACAGGACCTCAGCGCCTTGTTTCGTAATCAGCTTGATCTGCATTTTCGGGGAGTCGAGCTGCCGCCAAAGCCCGAAGAGGTCGTCACTGGTGCATTAGACGTTTTGGCGAGACTGAACGTACTTGAACTTAATAGCACCACCGGCGAGAACTTGGAGTACGACAAGAGCCCGGGCCGACACGTGGTGGCAGTCGGCGGCAATCGGCTCTCTCGCGGGCTCACACTCGAAGGGCTGACGATTTCCTTTTTTCTGCGTACGGCCACCATGGCAGACACTTTACTGCAGATGGCGCGGTGGTACGGCTTCCGCACGGGGTATGAGGACCTGATCCGCATCTGGACCACCGACGGCATCGCCCGCTGGTTCATGGAACTTGCTCTCGTCGAACAGTCCCTCAGGGACAGCCTACACGCCCTCTACCGCGCAGGTCGACGGCCTTGGGAGATGGCCATTCGCCTTAGGACCCACAGCGGTCTTCTCCTTACCGCACGCAACAAGTCTGGCATGGCGGAGACGATCCAGGACTCGTGGTCAGGCGAGCACCCGCAGACAGTCATTCTGCCACTTCGTGACGATACCCGCCTTCAGGCAAATTGGCGTCTCGCCGACCGGCTACTGGTTATGGCCAAGCCTGGCCGAGAAGCATTGGGAGGATGGCTTTTTCGGGACCTGCCGCCGGAAATTGTCTGTGATTTCCTCAGGACCTACCAAATTCATCCCGACACCGTCGTCCTCAGGGGCGATAGTATCGCCGACTGGATCATGCAGCGGGTGACCGAAGGGGAACTGATAGAATGGTCAGTATTCCTCGCCGGCACTCAGAAGGGAGCGCCAATCCAGATCGGTGGTATCTCTACCCGCCTTGTCACGCGCACGCGGACTAGCGCTGAAAGTATCGGAATCTTGATCGATCCGCGTCACGAAGCAGTCGATCTGCCGAGAGGAGCTGCCTCCTTTCGCCGCACATCGGGAAACTATGACACTGCAGCTATGCGCTCCGCACGGCCGAGCACCCAAGGGTTGCTGATGATTTACCCACTTGATCCAACACCATTGGAGGCACGGGGCGTCGATGCGATTATCGCCCTGGCGCTAAGCCTGCCACATACGTCCGATGCGCGATCGGGCTCGATTGTGAACCGAGGCGTGGTCGCGTGACTAGCGAAGCCCTGATCGCAGCCTGGCGTGACCTTCGTGCGCAAAGAGTCTCCGGCGAGGAACTAAGCCTCACCACGCCTGTAATGCACGGCGGTATCAAAACAGGACTAGACCTAGCGGTAGACGCGTATGGCGCGCCCCACCTTCTGGCACCAGTGTCTGGTCCTCCCAATCGCGAGTTGCCGCCGGACTACAACGGTCTGCGGATCCGGCACGCCCGTCTAGGGGACAGCGAATGTCTCGACCTTCAGTCGCCGGCGGCCCATGAAACCATGTTCGCCGCTCTTTGCGGTCAAGTCATCGAAGCCATTTATGGGGAAGGCAGAGATCCTTGGGCGGCGGCCGCCTCGATAGTGCGCATCTGGCAATCCGCTTGGCGGCCGCTCCGCCAGCCGATGTCACGCAGGGAGCAGATTGGCTTGGCGGGCGAGCTACTCATGTTGCGTATGGTCTGGCTTCAAGCACTAGGGCCAGATGCTGTCCATCACTGGAGCGGGCCAGACAGAGAGCGACATGACTTCGTAAGCGATCAACTGCACATGGAGGTGAAAGCGACGACGCGAAGTCGTCACGAGCATGAGATCTCACGCGTGGACCAGTTGAAGGCCCCCTCGGGCCGTCGGTTGCTCCTAGCTTCCGTCCAGCTGGAAGAGTCGGCAGCTGGCATGCAATCGCTCGCCACTCTTATCGATGCCGCAATTGAAGACATTCGCCGCGACGCAGCAGCTGTCGACGGTTTCATGATGCGGCTCAGTGCACTAAACTGGTCAGATGATATGCGCCGATCGCCCGAGCTTGTGCGGTTTAACGTAAGGGATGCGCAAATCTTCGAAGTCGATGAGGAGTTTCCGGGACTGCCGCAGGATTTTCAGCTCCCGCCTGGCGTCCTGTCGGTCCGCTATACGATAAGCATGTCTAACCTGCCGGTCTTGGATGCGGCTGAAATCCTAGCCGATATTTCCCCACTGGTACACCGCCAAGAACAGAGATAAGGGCAGGTCCAGCGTTCGCCCGCGCCAAACGCCGACCTGCAGTGGCTCACAAGCCCCCGAAAAAGCACTGCCGGCCTTTCGGCTAAGTGCAGTTTGGCCGATTGCAGACTCATTTCCGGCGTGTGAAACATAGTAAGCCGCTGGTTTAATTATCATATTCGGACTGAAACGCGGCGCCTGTTTAAGCGGTAAGCCGCTACGTAGGCGATATTGAATGGAGATCTATACTCGATGACTGACAGGACGATGGTTAAGCTGGACGAGCACGAGCTGCTAGCATTCGTCAGAGGCTGCCTCGAGTGGCGAAATGCCGACGTCTTCGCATTTGGGAGGCGCGACAGCATCTCGCGGCTCGGCGAGATCGCCGGGTACATCTCCATGATGCACGACAAGGACAACAATCCTCGTGCCGATTCTGTTAGGATTGTGCTGCCGCCACCGGGTGGTCGCGACTTCCAACGGATGCTCGCCGACGTGCACGAGGGTGTGCGGCGTGCGTATCGCCGGTTCGAGCAGGACGACGAGAAGACTGGTCCGTTCGTTTCGGAAACCATCTCTAGAATCGATGTGGAGCATGCCGCCGACTTCAGGACCGCAGCCCTTGCTGCGCTCCTCGACAAATCGACGATTCGTCAGGCAGTAATCGTCGGAGAGGCCGCGCACTACCGCTTTCCCGATTTGGTTTCCGCCAGTAACGGGCCTCGTTTGCCCGAGGACGACTGGTGCGAACATCTCCACGGCGTGATGCTGATGGCCGAAGAGAAGGCGCGCGCCACCGAAAGCTATGTGGTTCTGGACATCGGCGAGTACCTGCCGTCGCGTAAGTCAAACGTTGAGCTTCTTAAGTCCGCCGGCGACGTCGGCCTCTGCGGCGGATCGTATGTGGACAAGCTCACCCCCGAAGACGTGATCGCCAAGGTAAGTGCCGCGTACGACCACGTGGCAGCCGGTGACGTGGGGACGGCTATCTCCCTCATCGAGAAAGATGAGAGCCTCTCGGATCTCCGGAAATGGATCATGCGCCTCGTTGTGCTTGAACGGGCGGGCATCCGAGATGAGGTGAGCCGCATCTTGGACGCGTCGGCCGAGACGATCGCGAAACTGAAGAGCGAGGATCTGCTGGGCGTGGCCCGGGTCGCGACCGGCGTCGAACGCGACGACTTGGCTCAAGTTCTCGTCGAACGCGTGTTGCCCGATCTCGTCGCGACGCACGACCTCGAAAACGCGCTGCAGATAGCGCTGGATACGCGCCGCCAAGCGCTTATCGGGAAGGTTCGCGAGCGGTTGCGAGCGCTCCACCCCGGTTCGCAGCTGCTCCGGTCGGTCGATGGGCGCACTTCGGCGCGCGAGGGCGACTACGCCAAGGCGGCGGATCTTCTTGGCGGATCGCCACATGCCAAAGAGCAAGTGATCGGCAGCGTGTTCGGTCTGCTGGCCGACGCGGTCGCGGGCCCCTCCTTCTCCGATCCGGTGGCACTCGGGCGTGAGCTCGCCGCCAAGATGCCCGACTGGGCGGCCACTATTCAGCGCGAGATCATGCGGTCGCTGGAGCGCGCTGGCAGGCGCGACGAGGCCGTGGCAATGCTGTTCTCCGGCGACGTCGCCTGGGAGGAAGAGTGGTTCGTCTTCGCGCGGGCCCTTCTCGAGCGGTCGCTTGCGTCCGGGAGCTACGCAGTTGGGCCTAACGTGATGAGCCGGCTGGTCGACGTCGCCGCCGCCTACATCGCCGAGCACCCGGGCGATGGCTATGCACGAACAAGCGTCGCCGACCTGCTCGATGCGGAGCGGGTGGGCATCCGCGGCGTCTCGATTTTGATGAAGATCGCAGTCGAGAGGGCGGATGGGCTGCCAGAGGTGGACAAGGATCGCGATCCCCCACAGAGGAAGCTCGACGACATCGAGCGGCTGCCGCGCATCATGGAGCGCGTCCTGAAATGGTTAGTGGAGAAGGGGGACGGGGTCGTGCTGGCGGGCCGCGACAAAGTCCCCGCCGAGGTTCTCGGTGAGAATCCGGATGCGGTTCTTACCGGCCTACTTGAAATGGTCGATCATTACGCCGCTGATGCGAACGATCCCGTTGACGAGCTGGTGATGAGAAACTTTGTGACGGTCGCGCTCGCCGTCGCGCCCGCTGCGGCGGATCCCGACGAAGATCTGCCGGTTCTGCGCGGGGCGGCGGTGAAAATGATCCTCGGAGGACGTCCCCAAGTGGCACGTGACCTCGCCGAGCAGATCCTCCTAGTGGCCGGCGACCGGCCCGAGCGTCGCAGGAAGGCGCTCGCAGCCTTCGCGGATGTCTACGCAAGGGTTGGAAGGGTGCGGGAGGCGCTGCTCGCGCTGATCGCCGCCTTCGAGCTGCCGTCTGCAGGAACCTGGCAGGAGGCCTGGACCGAGCAAAACATTCTCCTCCGCTTGCTGCGCGACGTTGGTCTGCCGGACGAGGCGATCCGCGTCGTCGAGCGTCTACGCAAAGTGATGGCAAAGGTTCCCAGAGCCGAAGTCTATAGCTCGCGTCTCGACACACTCGAGCTTAACGCGCAGTTTCTCAGACATCAGACTGGAAGCAACGACGCATGGCCGACGCTCCGCCTCCTCGAGTTAGCTACGGCGAACGCCGAGGCGGTGTTGGCCGACGGCGACGAGGCGCTGCCGGCAGCGGTGATGCTGCGACAGCTCATCGACCGCGCTGAGGCGGAGGGAACCAGGGTGGTAGCGATCGCCCATGAGATGTTCGAGCGCTTGACCTTCCGCCTGCCAGCTGCTTACCAGCCCCTAGTGGCTGCGGCGGGTCGGCTACCCGACGCGTCGGTGATCGCGGCGGTGGCGGGCCCCATCCAAGCGGCGCGCTACAACGACGACGTCAGTTACGACCTTCGCCTCGTGCGGACCATGGGCAGGAGGTTAGCTCGGGCATCGACCGAAACCACCGCTCCCGAGGGGTTCGCCTATTCGATAGAGCTGCTCGGCGCGCAGGGCGTCGGCGTCCGTGACGCGAGTGAAGAGGTGAAGGCGGCCGAGAGGATCCTCTTCGACGTGAAGTCGCCTCTCGCCACTGCCGTCGAGATCGCCGGCCTCGGCCTGCCTGTCGTGGGAATGGCGCTCGACGAAGAGGGGTTGATGGTGATGACAGTCACCGCCGACGGCCCAGAACCGCCCCTGGCCGTGGAGACCGCGACGTTCGATTCCAAACACCTACTGGATTGGGGCCAAGACTATCCTCACCGCTACTCCAATCCTGCGCTTAGCTCTGAGGAGTTTCGGAGCGCGACCGAGCGGCTTGGCCTGCCGAGTCTGCCGGAGCGCGCACTCATCGTGTCGGGTGACCTCTCCCGCATGCCGCCGAACATACTGACGGTCGACGGCGATCTCGCGGGTGTTTCTCGTTCGCTGGCGACCGCGCCTTCGCTCGCGTGGCTGAAGGCCTCGGTCGCCTCGGGCTGCAAGGCCGGCGACGGTACAGCGGCCGCTTGGATACCCATTGCCGCCGAGGCTTCATATATGGACACGCTCAGCCTAATGGCCGGCGATATCGAGGGGGTGCTGCAGCCGGCAGGCATTCAGCTTCACACCCAGTCAACAACGCCTGCCGCGCTCGTGTCGGCGGACCTTGCGATCGTCGGCGCGCACGGCGGGCTCGCGGAGGATAATAGATACTTCAGTGGGTTGAGCGACGACCTGAACGAACCGACTGACCTCCGCCAACTTGCAGACGCCCTGCGGGGCAGCCGAGTCGCGGTGCTGTTCGTCTGCTCGGGCGGCCGAGTCGATCAGCACCCGGAGAGTGGTGGCCTTGTCGGCATCGCCCACCGGCTGCTCGACAATGGTCTCCACGCGGTCGTCGCTCCATCGTGGCCCATCCCGTTCACAATCGCGCGCCCTTGGCTCGATGCCTTCTTGAAAGACTGGAACGGCGGCAGCCAGATCATCGATGCGTACCGCGCCGGAAATGACGCGGTCGCCGCCGCGACCAGCCACGACCTCGCGCGGTCGCTCGCGATGACGCTGTACGGCAATCCGTTCATTACGCGCTGAAGCGGTTTGGCGCGCGTGGCTGTGGCCGTTTGCCGAGTCTCGGGAGAGAAGTCGGCAAAAGTCGTCCATCGGTAGCGATGCCCGCATCAGGGACAATGTCCGCTTCGGATCGAAAGCAGTTGTGCGCGGTAATGCATCGGTTACTGCTCATGGCGCAACGCTGACATCGCGCGATCAATCGGCTTGGTGGCATTCGAAACGAGTGGGGAGATATTCCTTGTGTCTGTGATCTCCTCCGGTGCCGTCCCAGTTCGCCGGAGAGCCATGGTCGCGAGGGAAAGCCCATCAGTGCAATGAATTTTATCCCATGGATGGTAAAGCCGTTATGCTCTCTGGGGAAAAGCTATCAAACTATAGTTCGATTGCCGAGAATGAACTAATCTCCGAGCCTCAGCCAACACTAGACTGGATTGGATGTGTTTTTCACTGAAGAGCACCGCGTGCAGTTTGCCATCGCGGCACGGGGAACCCAGCGCGGCGGGGATGCTGCAATCAACTGCAGCGCGCGCACAAAGTCCGGCAAACTCTGCAAACGGCTCCCTGTCAGCGACGGCAATGGCCGATGCATCATGCATTGCGGTCCGGTGCTCGCTCGGCGATATCGTGAGCGACAGCGCCAACAATTCATGGCGGGCAAACTATCTGCAGAAGTATGGCTCAAAGCGGAAGCCAAGCGAGCGGTAAATCGGCAGCGAGAAACGTGGCGAAAGAACGCTTGGGCAAGGGGCAGCACGATTAACCTTGGTGCGCATGAGGTGGCGTTTCGCGATTCCATCCGGGAGCACGGATGCAGCGTCGAGCAGTTAGCACCGGCAGTGGCCGATTGGCTGCGTTGGCGTTTCCGGCGTTTGCAAATCGACCGCCGTGCCGATGATTCCTGGCAGCGTCTTGTCACCGGGGAACTGATGGAACGCTGTCAGATGGCAGGTCCGGCCCCTTCCGCGGCACCGGCTGCGTTCATGCAAGACAACGTGCCCGCGTCCAAGTCCAGTTTGGCCGCTGTCGATAGTAATGATGAAATGGGGATGAATGCCGTGGAAGAGTTCGGGGCAGGCCTGGGGGACGGACTTGGGGATCAAACATCCGGATTCTGGCGCGCAGAACAGCCGGTCGCGACATCCAAGCGTCAGCAGATTGATCGGCCAAAGCGGCCTTCGGTCATGAGGCCGCCAACGGCGCTGCGGCGCGGACGGCCGCGCAAGACGGAACCGACTGCGGCGGAGGGCGAAGAACTAGTGCTTCTGGCTTACCGGCACCGCGACATGCTGCAGCGGCTCTACATCCGCTGCGAATCGGAGCGCGACCGGATGACGGTGCTGTATGCGCTGCGCGATATGTTGGCGCGGCCCGAAGACCGCGCCGCCACGGAACGCTGGTGGGCGCTCGTCAGGAAGTTGCTATAAAGGCGGCTAACCAACCCCTTGCGTTACCGCCATCAGAAGCCCCTGTCCGTTCACCTCCACAAGCACATAGCCCGCCGGCAGCACGACGCTCCTTGCCTGCGCCAAATCTCCCCGCTGCAGCATATCCTGAACGACATGGAAAAGTGCCTCGTCGGGGTTGCGCTTCAGCAAATCCTTCCATGCCTTCGGCGGGTCGATCGAAGGGAATGAGGCAAGCGTTTCGGTCCCCTGCGGTGTACGCACGGCATAAAAGAGGATGGCCGCCTCCGAAATGTCGCTGAGGGCAGCGCGCTTGGCTTCCGGATGCTTTGCGTGTTCCACCTGCCCTTGCAAGTACTTGCGTGCATCCTTGCCGCGCAAAGCACGGACAACTGTGGCCCTGCCGTGTTGCGCACAAAGCGTCCGCCAGGCGTCATCAGCGATGCGGTAC
Organism: Rhizobium sp. SVR5-9E; assembly: GCF_056755095.1. Lineage (NCBI taxonomy): Bacteria > Pseudomonadati > Pseudomonadota > Alphaproteobacteria > Hyphomicrobiales > Rhizobiaceae > Rhizobium > Rhizobium sp. SVR5-9E. The sequence goes on from NZ_JBNDHS010000005.1 coordinate 138,643, forward strand.
CAAAAGCGCACGGCGGGTGACTGGCGTTCGCGGGGGCAACTGTAAACGTCCTCGCGGATAGTCGGCGTGCTAATAGTCATGGTTTTGTCCTTTCCGATTTAGGCGCCGGGCACAGTGCTCGCGGCGTCGGGTATCGGTTTGGGCGAAGGATTCCATCGAGTTCGTCATTTTCAGTTCCTCATAGTGCTTGGTGGTTCGGGGCTGTTGATTGTCAGGACTCGTCCAGCATTCGCCCTGTGTCTGTGCTAAAGGGTGCGGTTCTTGCAGGTACGCTCCAGCACAGGGCGACGCGGATGACGCGGGGGTGACGATCCTCGCGTCACCTTTTTAGTCTTGTTTTTCAAAGACCTATGGGAGGGGTGACGAGGGTGACGGGGGTTTTTCTCTTTTAAGACAAGAGAGAGAGAGAGAGAGAGAGAGAGGCCCGTTGGCGATGGGTGCACCAGCTGTGCGATGCGAGCCGTTGCATGAAATGCAAGAAACCCCAAAGATCTCGTCACCCCGTCACCATCGTCATAATGCATTGTTTCTGTTCGTCTTTATGGTGACAGGTGAACATCACCGCCCTGTCACATCTACCACCGTCGCCGCATCACCCCTGCTGCGCCATTGCTGACGGGGGCACTGCGTCCACGTCCGCAAGCGAGCGAATGATTCGCAAGCGCTCGTTCTTCGTCCGGCGAAATGAAACCTCAATGCACCATGTTTCGCGCAGTGGCCCTGCGGCCCGGTCCAACGCTGCTGTGAATTGCGGAATAGTGTCGATCCGTCCAAAGCTTGGCCCCGTCATATACCGCAGCTTGTCGTACAGAGCGGATGTTGTTCCTTCCCAGGTCGCCCCCACCCCCTGTTGCCGAACGAGTTCCCGAACGCGGTACGCTACTGGATCTTCCTCCAAGTGCCGCTCATTGGCTTCGATGCAGTTTGCGTTCAGCGCTTCGAGGCACAGTCCCAACGGCCAGCCAGACGCCCAGGACGCCGCTTCGGCGACAAGCGCTGCATCAACTGCGCGTGGCGTGCTCGGCAGCAGTCCAGCTTCCTCGGCGCGCAGGAGATTGGGATACCGCTGCAGCGCCAGCACGGCCATGTCCAGAAGATCCGCCAACAGGTGCGGCAGATCGCGCTCCCATTCCGCGTTCAGATTGGCTTCCGACCGGCGCTTGCCGACCGGGGGCACACGCAGAGTGTAGGTGCGGCTCATCAGGTCCGCGCGCTTAACGAGCTCTTCCTTGACCGACGTGAAGACGAGGCTGGTCCGGGCCGTGTGGATCGCCCTGTCGGCGTCCGAATAGAGCCTGCGCGTTACATAGCCCGCGTCCGTGGCCAGCGCGCAAAACGCATCCGAATGCCGTGCGATGTTGGACAGGTTGTCGAGGACAAGCAGCGTCTGTTCTGCAGCAAACGCAAAGAGGGACAGTTCGTCGGAGGGCAGAGACGTCAGCACCGGTGCCGCATCCGGGTCCACCAGCGCCTTGATCCTGCGCGCGGCGGACGTCTTTCCGGACCCCTGCAGCCCTGCAAGTAAGATATGCGGCACCGTCCCAGGCCTGAACAGTTGCGCAAGGAACAGCATGGTATAAATGGCCCGCTGCTTCACGCCCTCATCGTTAGGATCATTCCGATCACTCACCGGCGCGAGGCGGATATGCCGCCCAAGGCGCTCGAAGAAAGTCACGCCGTCATTGGCACGGACGGGCCGCGGCAACGGCTTCGCTTTGCTGCGGTTCGCCATGTGCGCCGGGGCGGTGGACGCGGGAATAATCCGCCAGCCCGCGCCGTCGACCAATACCACTTTTCCATCCCTGTCCATGAGGTTCAAGGTCAGCACCGGGCGGGCCGGATCATCATTCTGCCATTGGCGGAAGAACACGTCCTGTACGGGAGCCGCGTACGCTCTCGCGCGCAGGAAGTCCTTGAAATTGTTGGCGGCCGTGCCGATAAGATCGCACCCGCGCTCCCGCGACAGCCAACCACGAACAGCGTCGAAGCCGTCGCCCCCGTCGATACAATGAAGTCCCCCTGCCAGCTTTACCCACGTTCGACCGGCAGGGCTGCGGAAAATCTCCGCACCAGCACTCCGGATAAGGGTGAATGCTTCCTCATGTGCTGGTGGGTCTTTCTTTTTGCCCTTGCTATTGCCTTTCTTTTCTTCTTCCACCCTTGAGGCACTCGCGGCAGCACGTTCGATCACTCGATCCAGGTCTTGTCTAATCTCGACCCCAGCAAATGCTTCCTTGGCGCACGCTGCCCGGAAACCGTCCAGAAGAGGGTCAATCTGCGCGTATCCGCCGTCATTTTCCCTAAACAGAAGCCCGACCAGCGCGGCAAACCCCATGCGTGGCGATTTGATACCGTCAAACAGGTCGCAATCATGAACCACGTCGCCGCCCCACTTACCGCACCATTCGAGGAACCAATTGCGAGCGTCCGCTTCCCACGGCGTGCCGAGCGACGCTCCGCGAACCATATGCGCGACGTCCACCTGAAATTCGCGGTCATCGTGCCACACCTGTGTGCCATTCGGCAGCAAATGGAGCGCCAATTCCAGCAATTCGCCGCGCGGCGCCAGCATTTCTGCGGCTGTTGCCGGATCGCCGGAGGCCGAACTGCTCTTGTGGCGTGCCCGCCCCGGCAGCCCAAGACGAACAGCTACCTCCTTGAGTTCGGCGCAAAGCTTAACATGGTCCCACGTTTTGGCATCGGGCTTCGGTCCGAGCACCGGCACGGCAAGGGCCAGCTTGCACCCGCGCGCACGCTTACTCGCATTGGGGATGTTGATCGAATACGGGGTACGCAAAACACGACGGGCGTCATGCACCAGATCAGAACCGAGAGCAGCGAGCACGTCGGCGATCAGCGTACCCGATGCCTCGATATCTGAACCAGCCTGAGGCGCGATGCGGAACCAAACATGATATCCGTTGCCCGAGTGCAATACCATGCAGGGGTCCAATCCCCGAAGCGCCTGAATGGTCCGTGACCAATCACTGTCGTTCGGCGGTGCAGACGTAAAGTCGAGATCGACAACAACAAAAACGCGCTGCGCCACATCCTCATTTTTCCCATGATGATTGCGGCCCACAAGTTCCGGGCGGCGCGGGTTAACTCCAAAATATGACCCGTAACAGCCGTCCCACTTTGCCATAAACGCGGCTACTTCGCCTGTATCGACCGCCAGCACCTGCGCAGTCTGCCGCGTCAGGATCCGTCTAACCGGAGACAGCGCGACAAACTCAATCAGACCGCTTGTCCCATGCAAATCAGCGGCAAGCGCCACCTGACGTTCTGAGACCCCCGCCCGCTTCCGCGCGTCCAGCAACTTCAGGTATGCTGCGGCGGGCGTCAGGGTGTCACCGCGCACCGCTTCGGCGATCTCCAGCAAGATCGCTTTCACCGCCTTGAAGAAGCTTTGGTCCAAGTGCTGTTCAATCAGCCGCGCGACCTCTTCCGCGCCGGGGGCATAGCCCAAGTCCGCAAAGACGGCCTCTGCTGGGACGGATGGCGCTTGCGCGCCAACCGACGGCGAATGATTGGAAATTTCGATGCGATGCGGCGTTCCCGCATCGGCTGACTGCCCGATAGCTGGCATGTTAAATCCTGATTGTGTTGTGAGTGCCGCGCCCGATCGGCGTTTTCTCAGGCGATTTACCCTGCCCTACCGGTAGCTTCGGCCGGGCATCCTGGGTTTAGGGCGCATTTCTGCCCCGCCCGCTGTGCTGCGGCTTTAGCTGGCTAGAAGTTGTGCCTCGACGTCTGAAGTGCGCCACTTGTTGTGGCCAAAGCGCTTGATCGGTGCGGGAAACTCACCCTTACGAACCATGCGGTAAAGCGTGGTTTCGCTGATCCTCAACGCCCGGCAAACTTGTTCGGTACTCATGAGGAGAGGAATGCTGTTTGCTGCGTTGTTCATGTTGCTCTCCGCGATCTGTCTTGGCTGTGCAGGAACCGTCCTGCACAGCCAAGCTCATTCAGACTCGATACATTTGCAACAAAAAACCAACATAAATTAATGACATGCATGTATTTTCTGACAAAGCAGACAAACATTTGACAAGGCAGGCAACTTTCCACAGGCTGCACTCGTCGCTGCTAGACACGTAGCGGGATGACGTTTTCCGAATCATGTGATTCGGCGAATCCCTGCCACGCCTGCAGCAGGCGACGCCGCTTTTCGATGGCATCGCCCCGACGGTAGGCGCGTTCGGTCGCATTGGCGACTTGATGAGCCAAGGCCCCTTCGATGATCTCCCAAGCGAAATCGGTTTGGTCGCCAGCCCAGTCACGGAATGATGACCGGAAGCCGTGCGCGGTGAACGCTCCTAACCCCATGCGCTTGAGCACCGCCGTCAGCGTCATGTCCGACATCGCTTTGCCCGCCTTTAAGCCGGAGAAGACGAACGCGGTGGGGTCGACGGGCGGCGGCTGCGCCGGATCATCGTGCGGTCCCGGACCTACGCCACCCCAGCGCATGAGCGTCAGCAACTCAACCGTGCGGCCGCACAGCGGCACGCGATGCTCACGCTTGGCCTTCATACGCGCTGCCGGGATGACCCACACCTTGGCATCCAAGTCCACTTCCAACCAGACCATTTCCCGGACTTCGCCGGAACGGGCGGCAGTAAGGACAAGGAACTCCAAAGCTCGGGCAGCGAAACCGGCCCGTTCGCGCAGACTAGCCATGAACGCCGGTATGTCACGATACGGCAATGCGGCATGATGCCCGCGCACAAGCTTGTTTGGCGGGGGCAGCAGCAGCGACATATGCCCTTTCCACCGTGCAGGGTTCTCTCCGGACCTGTCACCCTGCACGGCGGCGAAGTCCAGCACCCGTTCGATCCTGCCGCGCACCCGTCCCGCTGTTTCAGCCCGCGTTTGCCAATGGGGTTGCAGGCAGGCCAGAACGTCCTCCGTCGTGATCTCGTGCACCGGCTTATCGCGAAGCGGGCCGCAATAGTCCGGTGCCGGTTTGCGGCTGCCTTTGGCCCTTGCGGTCTTAGCCGGTCCAAGCAACGTCATCCGCCATTGATCGCCGTGCTTCCTGTTAGAGAAGCCCGCCCCGTGCACGGCCAGGAACGCTCGCGCGCAGTCGCCGAACGTCTTCCGCGCTGGTGCCGGGTCGGCAATCCGCAGGCGTTCCGCGGCTTCCTTGCGCCGTCCTTCAATGGGATCGCCCCCCGCCCGGATCTGTCGCCGGGCATCTTCCGCAGCGATGCGCGCATCCGCCAGCAGCACCGCCCCCTTGCCAGCTGGTCCGAGGCCCATGTCCTTGCGCGCCCCTGCAAACCGGTAGCGTAGAATCCACTGCTTTGACCCGCCGGCAGCCACCCGCAGATAAAGCCCGCCGCCGTCAGCATAGAGGCCCGGTTCTATCGCCGTGTCGACAAAGCGTGCCGTCAGCTTGTTGATCGCCCGTGCCATCAGTTCAGCCCTCGCTCATGTACCCGTTGTGCCAAGCGCACAGAAGGGCCTCCGGCAGTTTGGTGTGGGTGGCCACCTGTTGGTACGAAAGCTGCTTGTTGCACAGCAGTGCGTACAGGGCTTTGCCCATTGCTTTGGCTTCGCCGCCATGCGGAAGCATATGACGAGGCTCCCCCCATTCGATGAAACTGTGTGCGATGAGACCGGGCGCGAGCTGGGTCCTTCCGCTGCCAGCATCCCGTGCGAGATCCGCGTCCCAGTCGGCAAACCGGGACCAGTCAACACGATCGGGCGAACCATCCGACATGGAGAACGGAATCACGTTGCTTGCTGTTGGTTCAATCACAGTACTTGCCCATCCTTTTATCCACCTTTGCCCATCCTTTTATCCACCAAACTTCATGAGCTCGCGGGATAGAGTCTGACACGGATTGAAACGACAAGACAAGTACAAGGTTGATTCTATGTAATATTTTATTTTAGACGTGATCGAAGGAGACGGGACGAGACAGAGCGTGAACCGTGCATGTGGCGGCCACCTCTTCCGCCAGGTGCTTACTCATATAGTTGATATTTCACGATAAAATAGAACACCAAGGCCCAGTCCCACTTTGGGTCACACTTTCTCCCGCGTGTCTGACCGGAACGCGGCAATCAAGACCGCGCACGCCAAATTCGCTCGCGGAGGCAGGTCCTCAATGATCTCCCAGCGAACGATACGCGGATCGACTTCCTCCGCGGCCCTCATGTATTCGGAGATATGGAAGGCCATTCGCTCTTCCGGCGTACAAGCGGGGCTTCGGCTCGCCCCTTATGGCAAAGAGAACTGGGATGACGATTGACTCCCCAGGCCTGTGTGCGACTGTGGCTTAGCTCAAAATCACTGGCAGTTACAGCCATGACCCCAGAACGATTTTCCGAATGCCTTCTTCATATCCGATGGACGCCGATCAACATCGCATCGGCGCTCCAATGCGAGCTGTCGTGGATCGAAGCGCTCGAAGCCGGGAATGAGCAAATTCCCGCAGGTTTGGCTGCCTGGTTGGAAACACTGGCACAAGCACACGAGGCGCTGCCGCCGCCAACGACTTACTGCGGCAAGAAATCAAAGCTCTGACCCGTCGGGGGCAAAGTCCATCAATTGGTCGATCGCGGCTTCGTCCTGCTCCTCCCGTAGCCCCTTATACGACGCGTGCCGCAGCTTCCCGTTATAGGTCCAGGCGCGATACTCGATCTCGGCGATAAGTGTAGGTTTCACGAAAACAGGGTCGCGCTTCTACAGCCTAGATTGACCAACTGAGCGTCTGTCTTGGTTTAGGCGGCTGGTCGAATATTTTGGTTAACTCGGAAGAGATTGGCAGGATCGTATTTCTTCTTGATCGCAGCTAACCTCGGGTAGTTGTCGCCATAACTTGCCTTAACGCGCGCTTCGCCTTCGTCGTCCATCATGAAGTTGACATAGGCGCCGCCGGGATTGAATTTGTGGACCGCCTCCCAGTAGGCCCGGCCCCAGCGCGTCAAGGCCCCTGCCTGCTGCGGATTGGAATCGATCCCCGCGATCACCATTGACCAGTTGGCATCCCTCGCCCCCCAAGCCGTCTCGTCACTTCTGACACGGCGAACGGCGCCATCGATTGGGTAGAGATGCATCAGCGATAGTTCGCTCGGCGCCTTTGCCGATTCCGAGATGTAGGTATCGATTGCCGCGTCCGGGAGGTCCTTCACGAAATCGCCCTTCCAATACCATTGCAGGCCCTTCGGAAAAAACGGGTCGAATAACCCCTGCATAGCCGGGAACGGCATCACCCCCATCCAATTGAAGAAGGGCGCCGGAAGCTTGTCGAGGAGCGGCGCCAGCGCGCGTCTGCCATCCTCTTCGGTCCCGTTAAAGCTGGAGATTATGGCGCAGGCCCGCTTGCCCCACGCCTCGCGCGGGAACGGGTCCATCGACGGCACCGTCTTCAGCCCGACAAAAACACCGAGCTCTTCGGGCGACTTCGGCAGGAAGTCGCGATACGCACGCATGATTTCCTTGCCGTGGAGCGCGGCGTCCCAGAAAATCGGCCCGGCAAATACCATCTTTACCGGATGGGCCTGGAACAGAAAACTCGTCACCACCCCAAAATTGCCGCCGCCGCCTCGAAGGGCCCAGAACAGATCCGGGTTCTCCTTCTTACTCGCTGTCATGAAGCTGCCATCGGCCAAAACCACGTCAGCTTCAAGCAGGTTGTCAATGGTGAGGCCATACTTCCGCGTCAGATAGCCCGAGCCGCCGCCAAGCGTCAGCCCCGCGACCCCGGTTGTGGAAACGATGCCGAAGGGGACAGCGAGCCCAAAGGCATGGGTGGCATGGTCAACATCACCTGACGTACAGCCGGGGCCAACCCGCACAGTCCGGGTTGACGGGTCGACGCGCACACCTTTCATTGTCGATAGATCGATGACCAACCCATCATCGCAGCTGCCAAGGCCAGGGCCGTTGTGGCCGCCACCGCGGATGGCGACGAGCAGCTCGTTGTCTCGACCAAAACTCACCGCAGAAATCACATCAGCAACGTCAGCGCAGCGAGCAATCATCAATGGGTGCTTGTCGATCATGCCATTGTAAAGCTTGCGGGCCTCTTCATACTCAGCATCGCCGCGTTGAATGACACTGCCGCGAATTGTTCCAGCGAATTTTGTCACATCCTCATCGCGCATGATCTTTCCTCCTAGGATTATCAGTGGCTTAGCAGATGGTCGGCATCGAAGTGGGGCGTTAAATTTATCACGAACCAAGCCAACCGAAAAGTGACAACGCGTTTCGATCGGTTGAAGGCGGTGGACGAAGCATCTTCATTCCCGACCTGCACATCGATACCCTGAAGGTGAAGGCGAGGAATTTTCATTGATGAAGGTAATGTGCGGTTGTTTTGTGCACGAAGCTGGCGCAATCAGAGCCAAGTGTCCGCTGCCGGCCCATTGCGGTCATTGCGAACCCCGCTCTTTCTTACCTCACCAGATGATCTATCTTCGTCCCGATATCCTCAGAGAGGCGATATGGCTGAGGCAGACGAGAACAAGGATGCGGCTCGTGCGACGCTGGAGCAACATCGACGTGTTGCAGACTTGTCGGCCGAGCTTGAGAGGGTATGGCCCCGATTTTCGAGGCAATTGAAGGAGCACGGGCTGGCGAGGCCGTGGAATTCAACGGAAGGAAGCTTGTGATCAAAGGCGTCGCATAGCGAGGCTTATTGTATCAGCGACACACGAGGAGTATAACACAACTGGACCGCCAAGTACGGCAGCAATGAACGACGCATTGGTCGTCCTTGACACAGCACCGGCTACATCACACCGGAAACTTTAGCGCTCGATCTATACCAAAGTGACATGGCACATCGAGCGCCGGACGCGGATACGGATATGAGGCACTGAGGGTCGTTCATCATCCGGATGAATAACTCAAACTCATTTTCACGATCTAGCACCTCTGGGACGAAGTGGTTATTTTGCGCGCCAACGTACTCGAAGGAAGCTTCGGCTGAAGCAACCCTCGCCGGTTGCTTTGACACCAATCACGGACCAGTGCGACGCGCGGGCATCGAAATTCAAAGCAACCCGAGTGGGAGTTCACCGGAATTACGGTGTCTTCCATTCAAGCCTGCGAAGTTAATTCGCGATGATACGTGATTCAACGCTGCGCCGGCTGGCGCGAGAGAGATGTATCGGACATGAGTGAGGCGCGATCCGCGTTGGGGAGCGACTCGCCCCATACCGGCTTTGGGTGCGACAGCGTCCCGGCATTGATCTGCGAGATCGATCTCGATTGCGGCGGGCGCAGATTCAATCGCGCCTGGGAGCTCTTCACTGGAATCGCCCCTGCAGACCTCCTCGGCGACGCGTGGCTGAACGCGGTGCATGAAGAGGATCGCGAGACCCTCGGCTATGCCGCCGGCTCGGAAGAGGACACGCGCTCGGTCGACATCCGGATTCAGGACCGAAATGGTCAGTATCATTGGTTTCTAGTCAATATCGCCCTGCCCACCGACGCCCATCTCCCCTGCTCGTCGAAGACTCTCGTCGCGCTTCCGATCAACGAACGCAAGGCTTCCGAAGCTGCACGAGATGCGGATTCGGCAGACATCCGCATGATGCTCCAAAACATGCCTACCATGATTTGGCGCACGACGGCGGCCGGCGAGATGGACTATGCAAACGAACGATATCTCGCGCGCTGGGGTCAAACACTCGCCACCATCATTGGCGGGGGGTGGAAGGACTCGGTTCATCCCGATGATCGCGATGGCATCGTAAGCTACTGGGCCAACCACATCGGAACCGACGCTGACGGAATGTATGAGTTCCGCGCAGGCTCCCCCGAGACCGGATATCGTTGGTATCTCTCCATCGCCACACCTCGCCGCGACGAGAACGGGAATGTTGTTCAGTGGTATGGCGCGACCTTTGACATCGAGGACAGAAGGCGTGCTGAACACCAGCTCCGCCGGAATGAAGCATTTCTCCGCCAAGGCCAGCTAATCAACAAGTCGGGCAGCGTTGGCGCAAACCTTCGGACCGGTGAGCATCACTGGTCGGACGGAGCCTACCGGATTCTGGAGTTTGACCGGGAAGTGACGCCAGGGTTCGAGCCATATCTCCAGCGTGTTCATCCCGACGATATCGACCTCGTTCGGGACAAGCTTGAACACATAAAGCGCAACGAAAGCGACGTGGAATTCGAGCACCGACTTTCCTTCCCCGACGGTCGGATCAAGTACTTGCGAGTGTTGGTCAAGCCGGCGCCGGGTGAGGACGAGCTGAACGCCGTCGGCGTCATCATGGACGTCACCTCAGCGAAGATGGCCGAACAGGAAATACATCGCGCCCAGGCTGAACTTACTCGCGTCACACGCATCGCTACGATGGCGGAGTTGACCGCGTCGATCGCGCACGAGATCAATCAACCCCTTTCCGGAATCCTCACCAACGGCGAGGCATGTCTGCGCTGGCTCAATCGCGCCGAACCAGACATCGCGGAGGCGAGAGAGGCGATTGAGCGAGTCGTCGTCGGTGCCCGACGCGTCAGCGATGTCGTTCGGCAGCTTCGAGCGATCTTCACCCGCAAGGAGCCGGCTCCGACCAAGTTCGACCTGAACGACCTGGTGAGGAGCACCTTGCCGCTGCTGCGTTCGCTTATCAATCACCATCGGGGTTCGATCAGTCTCGACTTGGCGGACGACCTTCCAGCAATTTTCGCGGATCCCGTGCAGATTCAGCAGGTCGTCATCAATCTCCTGGCGAACGGACTGCAGGCCCCGAGGAAATCTGATGCGGGCGAACGTCGAATCACCATCGAAACCGCGCGGGATGAGGCCTGCGTCACGCTTCGTGTCAGCGACGACGGGCTCGGGATCGATGAGGCGCATCTGGCGAACATCTTCGAACCATTCTTCACAACGAAAAACGACGGCATGGGAATGGGGCTGTCGATCTGCCGGTCGATCGCCGAATCGCATGGTGGCCGGATGTTCGCCGGCGCAAATGCGGCCGGTGGGGCGACTGTAGGATTCGCGCTTCCGATCGAGCCTAGTTGACGTCCGTGGTGACCATCATGACCAAGACCTTCGTTTCTCAAACTATACAAATGTTCAATAGGCGGCGCTCCAGGCTTAGGTTAAGTCGAAAACGCCGTTTTATTGGCAAATTCGAGAATACCAACCCTGCGAGCGATGGGGCTGAGATTGCGCGTAATGTCGAACACGTCCGCCATGCAACCGAGCTCTAGCGCCGCGCCGATCGTACTCATCGTTGACGACGATGAGCTGGTCCTAAAGTCCATCGATGGTCTTGTCAGATCCGCGGGATATCGGTCCGCTCTTTACGCAAGTGCGGTCGAACTCTTGTCAAAGCCCCTGCCTGAGGGCGTCCGCTGCCTGGTTGCGGACGTGCGCCTGCCCCTCGTGAGTGGGCTCGACCTTCAAGCCGAACTCGCCAAGCGCGGAGAGCGCGTACCCATCCTGTTTATAACGGGTCATGGAGACATACCGATGTCGGTGCGGGCGATGAAGGCCGGTGCGGTGGACTTCCTATCGAAACCGTTCCGCGACCAGGATCTAATGGACGCGATCGCATGCGCGTTGCTCGAGGATATTCGGTTGAAGGAGCTGGAGAGCGAGCTCGAATCCCTCCGTGCGCGATACGAATCGCTGACATCGCGCGAGCGCGAAGTTCTGCAATTGGTCTCGTCCGGGCTCCTCAATAAGCAAGTGGCAAGCGAGCTCGGGTTAAGCGAGATAACGGTCAAGCTTCATCGCGGGAGCGCGATGCGCAAGATGTGCGCTCAGACGCTCGCACAGGTCATCAGGATGATGGAAGCGATCGAGCGAGGCACCCTCCAAGACCATACTCCAGTATAGGCCAGGCAAACACACGTTCGATTGTCGTGCCTCTCATCGACGTTAAACTGCAATCCGTATTTCCATGCTTCCTGAAAGGAACCCCTTGAGCGCGAGTATCGCCATCGCGATCGTCGACGACGATGAGCTTGTCCGGACCTCGATAGCCGGCTTGCTGCGCTCGTTTGGCATTCGGACTGCGGCCTTTGAGTCCGCTGATGCGCTGCTCGTGGCCGGCGCAAACGGCTTCGACTGCGTCGTTTCTGATCTCCAGATGCCCGGGACCAGCGGCCTCGAGCTGAGGCGCCTCTTGAACGACCAGGCAGATGTCGTGCCCGTCATCATCATGACGGCCTTCCCTGAGCGCGCGAACGATGCACGCCGCCTCGGCGAGCATTTCCCATTGATCGAGAAGCCGATCGATAGCGCGCAGCTGATCGCCTGTATCGAGGATGTCCTTGGATGTCGGGTCGGCTGATCCGAAAAGCGTCAGGTGGCTGCGCGATCCGGAAGCATATTTTGGTCGGGCTTGAACTTGTCGGCAGCGTCGGGATCGATGTTGAAGGAAATGTCGGCGCCTGATGTCGAGAACCTCGAGATCATGATAGCAGGGACGCGCTCCGGGCCAGCGACATCACGTCCGTGATGCGAAGCTCAAGGAGTCGATCAGCGAGCTTTTTTTGCCCTTGGCATCATCAAGAAATCCCAGACGGCGTTCGGCGACGTCAAGGCGACGTGCTTGCACGCGAAGATCCGGCGCATTTCGTACGCAGCAATTTCCGCTCGATTATCTAGAGATTGACGTGACCAGTCTGACTTCCAAGACAGCGCTAGCGTTCGACGCTCTCCTTTGGTCGAGCGAGTGACAGTCGCTATTAATGTCGCGGATGCGGAAGAATTCCGCGGCTGAGAACGTCAAAACGCCGTCCGGAAGATACCCCCGAGGCCGGTGTGACCGGAAGAAGTACTCATCCGATCCGCCCACGAACGCGGCCATCCAAATTCAATGGAGTGGTGCGACTGCAATAACCCCTTTTTCTAAGGGGTAGTTAAAGCAAACCACTGTATAGTTTCCAACCGCCAAGTTTTCATGAATAAAGACTGCATCGAAAGGTGGAGGTTTCCAGGATGCTAGTCAACGACACATGCAATTCCACCAGGGCAGCGTCGCGGGGCGTTGTCAATATCACCTCAAATTCTCCCACTCTCGCCGCGGGGCCTCGACAAGGGATGCGAGTTGGCCCTGATCACAAGCACATTTTCGTGCATGCGGAGCGGCCAATGCTTCCTGCGGTTTCGCCAACGCGATTACATGTCCTCATCAGCGACTTGAATAGGAGACGGTGAACACCAATGGAACTCCATCAGGTTCGGTACTTTCTGGCCCTTGCAAACACGATGAATTTCACGCGTGCGGCGGAGATGTGTAACGTGACGCAACCGGCGCTGACCAAGGGCGTGCAAAAGCTGGAGCAGGAACTTGGGGGCGAGCTCATCTACCGAGAACGTCAACTTACTCACCTCACTGACTTGGGCAAGGCGGTGCTGCCCATGCTTGAGCGCGCACTTGCATCGACTGAGGCGGTTCGACGCCGAGCGCGTGAATTTCAGCAAAAGGAAGTAGCTCCCTTAACGATCGGTCTCGCCCCATCCATTTCCGCTTCGCTCGTTGTCGAGCCCATCGCTGAGATCCGCAAATTCGTCCCCGGCCTCCATGTCGAGCTTCGAGAAGAGCCGCCAAGCCGCCTTGTCGAGCTTCTGCTGGAGGGCGAAGTAAATGTCGCCTTGGTTGGTGATCTCGACGAGAGACCAGAAAGAATCGACGATTGGACGCTGTTCGAAGAGCGCTATGTCGCGGTTCTCGCCCCGTCGCATGAACTTGCCGATCTTCCGGCGATCGGAATCGAAGCGCTTCGCGAAGCCGCTATCCTGAATCGCTCCTACTGTGACGTGGCTCGGAAATTTCGCCGTCTCTGCTTTCCCGACGCGCCGCCGCATCACAATCATCGAAGCTGCCGGGACTTGCACCTGCAACATTTGGCAGCGGCGGGGTTTGGAATAGTCCTCGCTCCCGAGCATATGCCCCGTTTACCCTCGCTAAAGGCGCTTCCGATTGAGGGTGACCCGGTATGGCGAGAGGTCCGGCTTCTTGCGGTCCAGGGCCGACGCTACTCGCCAGCGCTTGACGCCTTTGTAAAGGTCGCGCGGTTGCGCGACTGGTCTCTTCATACGGGATCGCCTCTGCAAACCGAGCGTCACAGCCACCTCGAAGCGACCGGTATGTCCGCATGAGTCCACATATTGCCCATTTCTTACGATACCCGGTATGCCGATGACCGTCGAATTGATGTCTGACCACTTAACCAGGACCCTCAATCAAGTGCGTAACGAGCTCATGGCCGGGTTCAGTGACGCCGACCGGGAATCCTACCTCTTTCTCGTCGATTGGCTCCGCAAGGCAGACATCGCCTCGCACGCATTGCAGGTTGGCGACACGGCGCCAGATTTTCTTCTACCCGATGCAAATGGACGACTTCATTCGTCCGAACAGCTTCGTGGTGAAGGGCCGCTTGTGGTTAGCTTCTATCGGGGGGGATGGTGTCCATTCTGCAACGCGGAGCTTCGCGCTCTTCAGGCGGTCAAGGCCGAATTTGATAGTCTGAAGGCGAACCTCGTCGTGGTGTCTCCCGAGACCCGTGATCTGCCGAGGCAACTGAAACGGCAGTTGAACCTCGACCTGACGATGCTCGCGGACGTCGACCATGGCGTGGCGATATCTTATGGTGTCTTGTTTCGCGTCCCTGAGGAAACCAAGGCGCACTACTCGGGGCAGGGTTACGATTTCGGGCACCGTCACGGATCGACGGAGTGGATGCTGCCAATTCCGGCGACTTTCGTGATCGATCAAGACGGCATAATCAGAGACTCCTTCGTCGAGCCTGATTTTACGATCCGCCAAGAGCCGTCCGACATCCTCAACAGAGTTCGCGAACTTGCCCCTCGGAGCGGCGAGAATTCAGCGCACTCTTGGTGACTACTACTAACGCTCCAATTAGAGGTTCTCAATGCCAGCGATGGCACATGCTATCGCGAGAGGCAGAATTCGGAGTGCCCCGCCGCGACGCATGGTGCGCTCAGATAGGAAGTGGCCTGGGCCTGGCCTGGCGAGGGAGATCCCGGCAGATGGACTTCTATCGCACGTTCCAGGTTGCCTCGGGCTTCTATCTGGCGGTTTTCGTGTTGATTTCCGTGCGGACCTGAGCCGGTTTTTCCACCGAGAAGTGAGCCACCTCTGAGTATGGTTTTCTGATCAGGGTTTGGTCAAGGGATTGCCGTTTTCTCCTCTCTTCTGGGCTGCTGTGGCCGAGCTGGCTTTGAAGCGGAAGCTGTCGTTCCCGGTTTCCAAGATATGACAACCATGGGGTCAGGCGGTCGAGGAGAGCCGTCGTCATTTTGGCGTCGCCGAAGACGCTGGCCCATTCGCTAAAGCTGAGGTTGGTGGTGATGATGACGCTAGTGCGCTCGTAAAGCTTGCTGAGCATATGGAGGAGCAGCGCGCCGCCTGACGCGCTAAATGGCAGGTATCCGAGCTCGGAGTGGACGAGACGATTGGCGATCGCTATGTGGCTGTTCCGGGTGGCCGGTCATTCAGAAGCCATAAAGCTGAAGACGCTCGTGGCAGTACAAACGGATCAAGCATGATCTTCATCACCGGTTGGTCAGCATGTCCGTGAGGGCAGCGTTTTCGCCTTAAAGGCCGCGCTTGCCAGGAACAAATTTTATCCACAGGACCTGAATGAGAAGGTTCGCCGCGAACCAAAGCAGATTGCGAGGTTCAATGCAATGTATTCCCGCCCAGACCTTGTTTCAGTTTCCATTGTTATTGCGAACTACAATTATGGACGCTGCATCGACAGCGCGTTGGAGCAAAGTTACGACAATGTAGAAGTCATTGTCATCGATGATGCCTCGACGGACGACACGGCCAATGTCGTCGCCTCGTATTGGCCGCGAATCAAGACATGTCCGCGGGGAGTAAATGGCGGGCATGCCGCAGCGTTCAACACCGGTTTCGCGTTGAGCCACGGTAAGATCGTGATGTTTCTCGACGCCGATGATTACCTCTATCCAAATGCGATATCTGAGGTAATCGATGCCTGGGAAAACAATACGGCCCAGGTGCAGTTCAGATTGCACATCGTCGATGAGCATATGCATGAAAAGGATGTGTTTCCGCGTCCGGAGGTACCGTTCGATTCTGGCGATGTCACGCCGAAGCTGCTGCAAAAAGGCCGCTATCAGACCACCGTCACGAGCGGCCTGGCATTCAAACGGTCCGTTCTTGACACCATCATGCCAATTCCGGAAAAGGATTTCAGGCAAGGGGCCGATGGATATTTGGTCACCGTTGCGCCCCTACATGGAGACGTGACGTCGATCGATGACTGCCTCGGTGCTTATCGCATGCATGGCGCCAACCATTCTGCCTTTGCAGAACAACTCGGCCAACGCGCACGTTGGCGGGTACAGCATGACTTTCATCGGCTGGAGGCCCTGTCGGATCAGGCAGCCGAGATCGGCCTGGAGGTGCGGCCGGACGTCGACCTCCATGATCCCATCCATTTGGAGGAGCGCTTGGCATCACTTTGCATCGACAGGCAGCAACACCCTGTCGCCGGCGACTCCAGGTTTGCCCTGGCGACTGCCGGCGCGGTTGCCAGCCTGGAAATGAACGCATCCCGACGACGCCGTGCGATGCTGGCAGCCTGGTTCCTTTCCGTCGGCGTCCTCCCTCGTCACATGGCGAAAGCCATCCTGTCATGGAAGCTTGTCGCCTCATCGAGGCCCAACGTCCTGCGGCGCCTTTCGAAAACTATCCGCCATGCCGTGGGATAGGTCGCCTTGGAGAATTTACGCAAGCGAGTTTCGGCTGCTTTTATCGGCAGGTCGCACTTCATTCAGCGCCACATTCCCCAGCCGGGCTCGTGTGGCTCTCCCTGATCTTCCGGCCTCAAGCGCTGATCTCTTCTCTCTACGCTATCGGCATCAAGGCCTTGCGGTTCACGGGGCTGTGTTGTCCGAGAAGCAAGGCTAGTCATTGGCTGCCCTTTGCGTGATCGGCTCGATATTGCGTCGGAGAAACGCCCATAATCCACCGAAAGGTGGCGCTAAACGCGCTATCGGAAAGGTAGCCCAGCGAATCGGCTATGGAGGAAATTGGCTCACGACCGCGCCGGGGCCGCGCAGCAGCGAGGCGCATCCGCCAGGGATTCCCTGACACGTGGGAATTCATCGGCGGCATCGGATCTGTCACCGATCAGCTCGGGAATGCCGTCGTCCCTGCCGTTGGGCAGGCGATGAGACTGGCAATGTTGTCGGCGTTGAAGGGATGGGAGATCGACTGGGAGCGGATGATGAGTATCCGCCCGGCCAAACGGATATCGGTCGCAGCGCCTCCGCTTGCCGAGGTATCAGGTTTAGATCTTATAGACACTCTGGTCACGATTTAAGGAGCTGGAGAAGAAATCGGCGCATCGCTGCATGCGCCGATTTCCTTGTACTTCAGCAGGAGTGCGAATCCGTAAGGGCATCGCGGGCGCAATTTGATCTGCTTTACTACGTCACGTCGGGCAGCTCGCCGATCAGCTTGTCGAGCGTGATCGGATAGTGCCTGACACGGATGCCAGTCGCGTTGTAGATCGCGTTGGCGATCGCCGCAGACACCCCGCAAAGGCCAAGCTCCCCAACGCCCTTGGCCTTCATCGGCGACGACATCGGATCGGCCTCGTCCATGAAGATCACTTCCTGATGGGGGATGTCCGCATGCACAGGCACCTCGTACCCCGCCAAGTCATGATTGACGAAGAAGCCGCGACGCGTGTCGACGGCAAGCTCCTCCGACAGTGCCCCGCCAGCTCCCATGGTCATCGCACCGATAACCTGGCTCCGGGCGGTGATCGGGTTGAGGATGCGCCCGGCTGCACAGACGGCCAGCATGCGGCGGATGCGCGTCTCGCCCGTGGCGCCGTCGACGCGGACTTCTACGAAGTGGGCTCCGAAGGTCGACTGCTGGTGCGTCTTCGTCAGGTCGCCCCAGTTCATCGTGTCCTCGCCGACGAGTCCCTCGTCGCCAGCGGCGTCGGCGAGCGCAACGGACCGATTGCCGGAGCGGACCTGCCCGTTCTCGAACACGGCGTCCTCGGAGTTGAAGCCCAACTTGCTTGCGACTGCCTCACGGAGCTTCACACAGGCCGCATAGACGCCCGACGTCGAAGAGTTCGCACCGAACTGGCCGCCGGATCCTGCCGACACCGGGAAGCGCGAGTCGCCGAGCTGCACGGCAACCTTGTCGATGCCGACGCCCATCATCTCTGCAGCGGTTTGCGCAATGATCGTGTAGCTGCCAGTGCCGATATCCGTCATGTCGGTTTCGACCGTGACGACGCCCTCGCGGTCGAGCTTCACACGAGCGCCCGACGGAATCACGAGGTTGTTGCGGAAGGCAGCCGCAACGCCCATGCCGACCAGCCAGTTACCCTCCCTGCGCGATGCCGTTTTCGGCCTCTCACTCCAACCGAACCGCTCGGCGCCGAGGGTAAGGCAACCATTAAGGTTGCGTTGGGAAAATGGACGCTCCGGATGTTCCGGATCCACCTGCGTGTCGTTGACGATACGGAACTGGATGGGGTCCATCCCCACCTTTTCGGCCATCTCGTCGATAGCGATCTCCAGCGCCATCAGCCCTGGTGCTTCGCCCGGCGCGCGCATCGCATTTCCTTCCGGAAGATCGAGCGTCGCAAGCCGCATGGCTGTCATGCGGTTGGCGCCCGCGTAGAGAAGCCGCGTCTGGTTGACCGCCGTCTCCGGCCCGCCTCCTGGAAGATCGCCCGACCAACTCTCGTGAGCGATCGCCGTAATCTTGCCGTCGCGCTCGGCACCGAGGCGGATGTGCTGGATCGTCGCCGGA
The DNA here is from genome assembly GCF_056755095.1 of Rhizobium sp. SVR5-9E. Classification (NCBI taxonomy): domain Bacteria; kingdom Pseudomonadati; phylum Pseudomonadota; class Alphaproteobacteria; order Hyphomicrobiales; family Rhizobiaceae; genus Rhizobium; species Rhizobium sp. SVR5-9E. Next base: position 157,405 of record NZ_JBNDHS010000005.1, read on the forward strand.
CGATGGGTCGTGTTGTTCGGCACAAAGGGACGCGGGAGCGCGACCTTGACCGGACGGCCGACCGCCTTCGAACCGAAGGCTGCAAGAACGGCGTCGGCACGTAGGAAGAGCTTGCCGCCGAAGCCTCCGCCGATAAAAGGCGACATCAGGTGGACCTTCTCCTTCTCGATCCCGAGCGTCGTCGCCAGATCGGTCCGCCACCAGTCGATCATCTGGCTCGAAGTCCAGACTGTCACCTCGTCACCGTCCCAGACGGCTATGGACGCATGCGGCTCCATCATCGAGTGAGACTGGTCCGGTGTTGTGTAACTCTCGTTCAGGGTAACGGGTGCTGACTTAAAGGCAGCTTCGAAATCGCCGACGGCGGTGTCAGGCTCAGTGGATTCGTCCGGCTTTGCGGCGGACGCCATCGCTGCCCGAAGATCGAAAATGCCCGCTTCTTCTTCGTAGTCCACCTTGACCAGCGCCGCGGCTGCGCGGGCCTGTTCGAATGTCTGCGCGACAACGACGGCGATGGCCTGGTGGTAGTGTTGGATCTCGGCGCCGCCGAACAGTTTGGCGGTATTGAACTTGCCCTTCTCCAGGTTGCCGACGTCGAGGGTCGTGACAACCGCGAGCACCCCAGTCGACTTCTTCGCGTCGGACGCATCGATCGACTTCACCCTACCTTTGGCGATGGCAGTCCCGACCGGGTAGCCATAGACATAGGGCGTGTTCTGGTCATGCCATTCGTAGGCATACATCGCCCGGCCAGTGGTCTTGAGTTGGCCGTCGATGCGATGGATCGGTTTACCCACCATCTTGAGCTGGTCGATCGGGTTGGTCGTTGCTGGCTTGTCGAACTGCATGATTACCCCCTTGCCTCCGCGATGACAGCCCCGAGTGTACGCTCGACGAGGTCGACCTTGAAGCGGTTCTGCTCGGTCGGACGGGCGTCTGCCATCAGGACGGCGACTGCAGCCTTGGTGCCTTGCGGAAGTTTTCCGTCAGCCTCTTCGACGCGCCAGGGCTTATGGGCGACGCCGCCGACAGCGACACGGCCCGTACCATCGGGATGGATGACCGCCCCAACCGACACGAGGGCAAAGGCGTAGGACGCGCGGTCTCTTACCTTCCTGTAGATGTGTTTGCCGCCGATCGGCGGTGGAAGGACGACAGTGGTGATGAACTCGCCAGCTTCGAGAACGGTCTCGATATGTGGGGTCTCTCCGGGAAGACGATGAAAATCGGCAATCGGGATCGAGCGTGTCGTCCCGTCCGCCTTGATGGTCTCTACCACTGCGTCGAGCGTCCGCATGGCGATCGCCATGTCACTCGGATGTGTGGCGATGCAGGCGTCGCTCGTTCCTACCACCGCGTGCTGTCGGGTGAAGCCGCCGATTGCCGAGCAGCCGCTGCCTGGCTGACGCTTGTTGCACGGCTGGTTCGGGTCGTAGAAGTACGGACAGCGTGTCCGCTGCAATAGGTTTCCGGCAGTCGTCGCCTTGTTGCGAAGCTGGCCGGACGCACCTGCGACCAGGGCACGTGATAGGAGGCCGTAGTCGCGGCGCACCGTCTCGTGCGCGGCAAGCGCCGTGTTTCTGACCAGGGCACCGATGCGGAGACCGCCCTCCTTGGTCGGTTCGATCCTGTCGAGGCCGAGCCCGTTCACGTCGATCAGGTGGGCCGGCCGTTCGATCTCGAGCTTCATCAGGTCGAGAAGATTGGTGCCCCCGGCGATGAACTTTGCATCCGGATTGGACGTGGCCGCTTTTGCAGCCCCTTCAACGGAGGTGGCGCGTTCGTAGGTAAAGGCTCTCATACTTCGAACCCTCCGACTTCCGAGATGGCGTCCAGGATGTTGGAGTAGGCCCCGCAGCGACAGATGTTGCCGCTCATGCGTTCGCGGACTTCGGCGGCGGTGAGCTTCGCCGGGCCTGTCAGGTCGGCGGTAACATGGCTCGGAATATTCGCCTTGATCTCTTCGAGAACAGCAATTGAGGAACAGATCTGACCGGGCGTGCAGTAGCCGCACTGGAAGCCGTCATGCTTGACGAAGGCCGCCTGCATCGGGTGAAGATTACCGGGCTGCCCGAGACCTTCGATCGTGGTGATCTCGTCACCCCCGTGCATGACAGCGAGCGTCAGGCAGGAGTTGATCCTGTGACCGTCGACTATGACGGTGCAGGCTCCACATTGGCCGTGGTCGCAGCCCTTTTTGGTCCCGGTGAGATGCAGGTGTTCCCTCAAGGCGTCGAGGAGCGTCGTCCTGTTGTCGACTTCCAGTTCCCGCCGTTCACCGTTAACGGTGAACGCCACAGGCGTCGTGAATTTCATATCGTCTTCCGCTGGCTGGGCCGCCGCGCTACTTGCAGCGGTCCCCGTGACCACGACCGTAGCTGCGGAGGATATAAGAAGCTCTCGGCGAGAAAGTTCCAGTTGGTTGTAATTCGACATGTCGGCTCCCGTCGGTGGCGTGGGTGAGCTAAGGCGAAATGCAATCAGGTTGTTTCCTGACATAGGGCCTTCAACAGCAATGATTAAGTGCCATCTGCCGCATGGCCTTATCGATGCCATTCATAAATAAGTGTTGGCTGCGTGAGCGCGCACTGCGGGAAGTCCGATTATCGAGGCCCAGTTCAAGAAAAAGCCGATCACGGACTCGTTGAAGTCCCACATGTCGAGCGTGTAGGACAGCATCAGCTTTGACCCGAACGCCATTTCGGAACAGGACGGTAGGCCATAGCGCGATAGCCGCCGCGAGCGTCCGACTCCCGATCGACCGGATCGCGCTGTCGCGGGAGATGCGAAAAAGCCGCCGGCTAACCGTTCGAGAACACTCAGGATCTCTGCAACGGCGCCGACATTTGGAGCTTGACCGAGTTCGCGAAGCCAGCATCCACCGCAGAGGGTTTCCCATTCGGTCGACCACGCCCTGGCAGCTTCTTTGACGACCTCTAGGGCATATCTCCTTTCGGTGACCTCCTTCCGAAGCCTCTCGATTTGCATGGCCGATGCCGCACCCAAACCTGATCATGCTTTATGATCGTCCGGAATTCCTTCGGACGGATGTCGATCGCGAGACGCTACGGGTTTTCGAGATTTATCGATAAAGGATAAGTTGGGGATTGGTATCAGAGATATTTCTTGAGCCAAGCCACCGTGCGATCCCAAGCCAAAACAGCCGCCTTTTCATCGTAGCGTGGCGTCGAATCATTATGGAATCCGTGGTTTACACCGGCATAGACATAGGTCTCATAGGTCTTGCCGCTGGCTTTGAGCGCCTCCTCATAGGGAGGCCATCCTTCGGTGATGCGCTGATCGAGTTCTGCATAGTGTAGTTGCAGAGGCGCGTTTATCTTCGAGACGTCGGGAAGCGACGGTTGACGGCCGTAGAAGGCAACGGCGGCAGTAAGTTGAGGAAAAGCGACCGCCGCGGCATTTGCTATGGCTCCGCCATAACAGAAGCCGATTATGGCGACCTTTCCGGTTGTGTGCTCGCTCTTCGCCAAATATTCGATCGCGGCAAAGAAATCACTTCTCAGTTTATCGGGATCGATTTTCTGCTGAAGCTCCCTGCCTTTTTCATCACTCCCGGGATAGCCACCCACGGAAGTCAGGCCGTCGGGCGCCAGCGCGATAAATCCCGCTTTGGCGATGCGCCTCGCGACATCCTCGATATAGGGATTAAGCCCTCGATTCTCGTGGGCGACAACGACAGCCGGAAGTCTTTCTTTTCCGGTGGTCGGCATGACGAGATATCCTCGCACTTGGCCATGCCCATGCGGGGATGGATAAGTCACATATTCGGCTTGTAAATTCAGATCGTCGAATTCGACCTGTTGTGCAAGCGCATAATTTGGGCTCATGGAAGCCAGAATGGCCGCCGCCGTCAAACCGCCGTCCGCATATTTTTTGGCACGGTTGAGAAATTGATATTTTGTAATTTCACCATGCGCATAGCCGTCATAGAGATCGAGAAGCTCTTGTGGAAAGTCCTGCGAGGTAAGGCGTCTCATGCGAACTCCGGTGCCTATGGGGAAGGTCAATATTCTTCCGCCAGGCGCAAACTGAATTGCGTCCTGCTTTATGCGTTGTGAGATATTCTCTGTCAGGCGGGGTCGCAAAGCACCGTGCACTTGCCGGGATCGATCGCGATATGAAGAGGCTTTCCAACAGGCGAAGGCAGCGAGGGATGGGCACGCGCCAGAAGCTCAGCACCGTTAATGTCGAGCCGCAATTCGAGGGTTTCTCCGAGGAAGCTCTTGGCCGCCACCATTGCTTGGAAGCGATTTTCGCTGCCGTCCTCAATGGGTTTGTCGGAGAGATACAGGTTTTCAGGACGGATCGCGAGCGATACGCGATTGCCGACCGCCACATCCATCGTCGACTTGACGCTGAGTACACCCATTTGTGTGTCGATCAAAAGGTGGCCGTCTCTCCGCTCACGCAGGTTGCCGCTCACGAAATTGGTATTGCCGATGAAGTCGGCGACGAAGGTCGTCGCCGGGCGCTCGTAGATGTCGCGCGGCGAGCCGATCTGAACGATCTTGCCTCTATTCATGACCGCGATCTGGTGCGAGAGGGAAAGGGCCTCGGCCTGATCATGAGTAACATAGATCGTCGTGATATTGAGGTTCCGCTGCATTTGCTTCAGCTCGAAGCGCATCTTTTCGCGCAGTTTTGCGTCGAGGTTCGACAACGGTTCGTCGAGAAGCAGAAGACTGGGTTCCATCGCAAGGGCACGCGCAAGCGCAAGCCGCTGCTGTTGCCCACCTGACAGGCGCGTGGCGTTTCTGTCCGCATATTGGTCGAGAGAGACAGTCTCGAGCAGTTTCATAACCTTGTCGCGGATCTCTTTTTTCGAATGTCGCTTCTCCTCCAGTGGGAACGCAGCGTTCTCGAAAACAGTCATATGCGGCCAGATTGCGTAGGATTGGAAGACCATGCCGAAACCGCGGTGATTGGGCGCGACGAAAACATTGCCGGCCGATGAATACACGACGCGGTCGACGGCGCGGATTTCTCCCGACACCGGCCTCTCCAACCCGGCGATGGAGCGCAAGGTGGTTGTCTTTCCGCAGCCGCTCGGACCGAGGAGCGTGAACAGGGAACCCCTAGGAACTTCAAACGTCACATCGTCGGCGGCTATGACAGGCTTTCCAGCCGTCTTGTAAGCCGTGACCAAGTTTCTCACAGCAAGCATTCAATTCCTCCCAACAGACCATCGCCCGTGCGTCATCGTGACCGCTTTGGGCGATCATGGCGACGGGAAACGAAGCCGCAGCATTGGCGTTGTCGTCGGCGGGATCTCCTCCAACGGCGTCGAATGAAGAACGCACCCCCATACTCGATGCCGCCCGCTACCCGCAAAAGACGTCTGACATGCATGATCCAGTGGCTATCGCGCTGAATCAACCAAAGTTTTTCTTGTAGCATCCAAAGGTTTTTTGTTGTTGTGCAAGCCGCGATAATTGGATTTCAATCTGTTGCACGGGCGCTCATCGGCCAAAGGCTGACAGGAGGATGGCGCCTCGATGGCTCAGGCCTTTGCATTCTGCGACTCAGGAAAGTGACGTTGAGAGGTCGCGCCGTCTTCGGCTGCGACGGGAGGAAGATTTGACTGCTGAACCGATTACTCTTGAAAATGTGAAGATCGAGCGGGACGGTGCCACGACCTTCGTGATCCTCAATCGTCCGGACAAGCGCAATGCGATGAGCCCGCAGTTGCATATGGACATGTGTGATGCGCTCGATTGGGCCGAAATGGATGACGACACCAAAGTTGTCATTATTACCGGTGCGGGCGGAAATTTCTGTGCAGGGCAGGATCTGAAGCTTTATTTCCGCGGCACCGAAAACGATCCGAAGGCTCGGATACGGGCGCGCCGGGCCGCCCACACCTGGCGGTGGGACAGGCTCTCGAATTTCTCGAAGCCGACGATTGCGATGGTTCACGGCTACTGCTTTGGCGGTGGCTTCACGCCAGTCATCGCCTGCGATTTCGCAATCGCAGCCGACGATGCGACCTTTGGTCTGTCCGAGGTCAATTGGGGTATCATTCCGGGTGGACTGGTCGCTTGGGCCATTACCCAGGTCATGAATTATCGCGATGCGATCTACTATTCGGTCACCGGCGATCAGTTTACCGGGAAGGAAGCCGCGGCGATGAAATTCGTCAACCGCTCCGTTCCGCTTGAAAATCTTCGTGACGAGGTTCTGGGGCTTGCCCGCAAGCTTGAGGCAAAGAGCCCGGCCGCGGTTCAATATACGAAGGAGGCCGTGCGGATGGTTCGCAACATGACGAAGGAGCAGGCCTTCGATTATCTCACCGCCAAGAGCGACGCACTGAAATTCAAGGATCCGGAAGGCGGTCGGCAGAAGGCGATGAAGCAGTTTCTCGACGAAAAGAGCTTCAAGCCCGGCCTTTCGCAATATCAGCGTTAGTCGGAGGCGAAAGCTCAGTCCCGGGGAGCTCTCTCAGGAAGCTGATGGCCCGGCATCTAACTTAACAAGTTAGCAAAAAGCATGACCAGGTGGGAGCCTGGTCGGCATTGGATCAACCTGTCATCTTTTAGGAGGAAATCGATGACGAAACTAGGTTTGGCCCTGGCGACAGGGTTTGCTCTCAGCACGTTGGTCACATCGGTTTTCGCCGAAGAACCCGATCAGGCACTCATTGATGCGGCCAAGAAGGAAGGCCAAGTCAATCTTTACGCCACGCAGATCATCAATCAGTTCGTTGTCCCGGTCTCGGAGGCCTTCGAAAAGAAATATGGGATCAAGGTCAACTATCTCAGGACGGACCATACCGACACCGTCCTGCGCATCCTGAACGAAGGGAAAGCCGGCCACATGGAGGCCGATGTCTTCACGCTGACCAATGGCATCAGCGCGCTGAAGGATGCGGGCCTCGTCGCACACTGGCTTCCGAAGAATGCCAGCGCCCTACCTCCCGAATATATCGACCAAGACGGCTATTGGGTCGCGACCAATCTTTATGTGATGTCACCGGCCTTCAACACGGAACTCATCCCTCCGGGTACGGAACCGAAGACTTACGAAGATCTGCTGAACCCGCAATTGAAGGGCAAAATCGCCTGGAATTCCAATCCGACCGCCTCCGGTGCGCCCGGCTTCATCGGCCTCGTTCTTGCCGATAGGGGCCAGGAAAAAGGTATGGAATTCCTCAAGAAATTTGCCGAACAACAGCCTGTCGGCCTCGGTGTTGCGGCACGCCAGGTTCTCGACCAAGTGGTCGCCGGCGAATATTCCTTAGCTCTTAATGTGTTCAGCCATCATGCCGTCATCAGCGCCGGCAAGGGAGCGCCTGTCTCCTGGATCCGCATGAGCCCGCTGCTTGGCACGCTTTCGATCGCCGCGGTAACGAAGGATGCGCCGCATCCGAACGCTGCCCGGCTTCTGGTGGAATTCCTGCTGTCGGACGAAGGTCAGAAGCTGCATCGTGACGCCGACTATATTCCGGTGGTCGATTCCGTGCGGCCGAAAGACCCGACGCTCCAGCCGCATGAAGGCGGTTACAAACTGATCGTCAAAACCCCGGAACAGCTGGAAAAGGAAATGCCGGCCTGGGTGGACATCTACAACCAGCTCTTCCGCTAGGAGGCCGGCCTGATGAACAGAAGTTCGGCAACTACCGTCCCTGAAAACAGCACCCTGACCCAGGAGCGCCGGCATTCGCTCAGGCTTATACCCAGCGAAAAAAGCATTGTCCTTGTCATCGTGGGCTTGCTCGTTGCCGTTCTCGTTCTGCCGCCCGTCTATTTCCTTCTGGAGAGCGCCTTCACCGCAGAAGAAAATGGCGTCGTCCGCATCACTTTCGATCGTTTTGCAGTACTGCTCGGCCAAAGTGGTCTGCTGACGAGCATCGGCGGGTCCTTCATATTTGCGATCGGCAGCGCATTTGTCGCGCTGCTGATTGGCGGGGTCGCGGCTTGGCTGGTCGAAAGGACCGATGCTCCGTTCAAGTCGCTGACTTACATCACTACTTTCATTGCGCTCGGAACACCTTACGTCCTCTATACGAGCTCCTGGCTCATGCTTCTTGCGCGCTCCGGCCCATTCAATACGTGGTTCAAGGCGGTGACCGGGACGAACAATGTGCTCATCAATGTCTATGGCTTCGGCGGCATGATCTGGATCGAAGGGCTGATCTGGTCGCCGCTGGTCTTCATGCTGTTGTGTGCGACGCTGAGGAACTTCAATCCGGAACTCGAGGAAGCAGCCCGGATGTGCGGAGCCAGCGCTTGGCGCACGGTACGACGGGTCACGATCCGCCTCTCCATGCCATCGGTGGTGGCCCTTCTCATGCTCGTCATCGTCCGCACGATCGAAGCATTCGAAGTGCCGGCGCTGGTGGGCGTTCCCGCGAATGTGCGCGTTCTGACGACCGACATCTACCAGTTGATGAACCGCAAGATCCCGCCGGACACCGGCACGGCCAGCGCCCTGTCGATCATCCTTCTCGTAATCGTCGTCGGGCTGCTCTGGTTCTACGGACGCCTTACCCGCAATGCCGAACGTTTCGCGACCGTCACGGGCAAAAATTTTCGGCCCAATCTTTTCCGGCTCGGAAAGTGGCGTGCCTTTGCGGGTGCGGTTCTGGTTGTCAATTTCATGCTGCTCGTCATGCTACCTCTCGCAATGCTCCTGTGGGTGTCGCTGCTTCCTTTCTATCAGGGTGTTCGGATGTCGGCGATCTCGTCCTTCTCTCTGGTCAACTACATCAACGTCCTGGAGACATCGCATTACGGCGGCCTCATTATCAATACGGTCATCGTCGCGATGGTGACTGCCTCGATCGTGATGGGCTTGACGGTGCTTTCCGCCTGGCTGTCGGTAAGAAACGTTCCCGGCGCACGCATTCTCGACCATCTCGGGAACATACCCTTGGTCATTCCCGGTATCGTGCTGGGTGTCGGCGTCATGCAGTTGTTCCTGGCTCTGCCTGTCGGTATCTACGGAACGATCTGGATCATCATTTGGGCACTCATCATCAATTATCTGCCCTTCGGCGGACGTTACAGCCACGCCGGGATGCTGCAGCTTCACCGTGAGCTCGAGGAGGCTGCAGCAATGTCGGGTGCATCGGCACTGCGCGGCTTCTATCGTATCGTGATGCCGCTGCTCGGCCCGGCAATGCTTGCCGGATGGTTGTTCATCTTCCTCCTGTCCACGCGTGCGCTCTCGTTGCCGATCCTGTTGTCAGGCCCGGGTTCACAGACGATCTCGGTCGCAATGTTCGATCTGTGGAGCAACGGCCAGGTTCCGGAACTTGCGGCCTTCGGCCTAATGTGGACCGTCGCAATGACTTTGCTCGCCGTTATCCTCCACGCGGTCATGCGGCGCGCGGGCATCACTCAAGGCTCTGTCTAAGTAATTGCGGTCCGTTTGATGATCGGACCAGAAATGAAGGTGTTAGAAATGCATATGGCAAGAATGGGTGCCGAAGGCGTCAGAGCGCTGGTCTCGCCTCGCAATGTCGTCATCGTCGGTGCAAGTGACAAGCCGGGAAGTTGGTCCAAGCGGGTTTTCGGATCCTTGACCCGTACGGGGTTCGATGGCGCGATTTATCCCGTCAACCCTCGCAGCGAGACCGTTTGGGGTGGCAAGACGTGCTACCGAAGCCTTTCGGATCTGCCCGAGCCCCCGGATCATGTCGTCATCCTCGTGCCAGGTGCAGCCGTCATCGACGTCATCAGAGAAGCGGGTGCGGCGGGAGCCCGAAGCGCAACGATCTTCTCCAGCGGCTTTGGCGAAGGTAATGATGGCGAAGGTCTTCAACTCGGTTCGGCTTTGCGTACCGCCATCGCGGAATCCGGTCTTGCGGTTTCAGGACCTAATTGCCTCGGCAATCTCGCAGCACCTCATAAGCTAATGACCTTGACGGATACGCGCATCGACCAACTTCAACGTGGCCCGGTCGCCATCTTCGGTCAAAGCGGCGGCATCGTTACGGCTTCCTATCGTGCGCTGCTCGGGCGAGGCATCCAGCCAGGTTATGCACTGACGGTCGGCAACGAAATCGGCCTCAATTCGGCAGATTATATTCGCTACCTCACCGAAGACGAGGATACGCGCGTCATCGTCGGCTATGTGGAGGCGATCAAGAACCCCATTGCATTTCGCGAGGCCTGCATGGCCGCCCGCCGGGCCGGAAAGCCGGTTGTGCTCTTGAAAATCGGCGGATCCGAGGAAAGCCGTGCGGCGGCACTCGCCCATACCGGATCGCTTGCGGGCTCGCTCGATTGTTTCGACGCCGTGGCTTCCGCCACCGGCGTGATCCGTGTCGATACGATCGACGACATCGTCGAGGTCGTCGAATTGCTGACCCATGGCAGGCTTCCCGACGGCCCAAGGGTAGGCGCGATCACCTTTTCCGGCGGCTTCAAGGGGCTAATGCTCGAAGCCGCGGCGCGCAACGACATCTCCTTTCCAAAACTGAGCCCGGAAACGCTCAGCCGCCTCAGCGAAATCGTCGGGATCGGCACCTCTCTCGGCAATCCTTTCGATGCCGGCTTCACGGCACTGACCAGCGGCGAGGCCTATCTGAAGTGCATTGAGATCCTCAAGGAGGATCCCAACCTCGACCTTCTGGTCGTGCAGGAGGAGTTGCCGTCCCGCGAAGGGCTAAATGCCAAGGCAGACAATTTGAGGCTGGTCGACGATATCGCGTCCTCTCCCGGTGGAAAGCCGGTCGCCGTCGTTTCCATGGCCTCTTACATGTATACGGATTATACGAGGGACTACCGCCAGACATTTCCAAATCTTCCAGTCCTGCATGAGATCGACAGCGCCCTGAGGGCGATCGCTGCGGTCAGCCGCTGGAACATCGCCAGGGAGCGAGACAGAACGATCCCCGAAGAAGAGAGAACGCCGCAATCCGACACTCTTTCTTCGATCTTGGCGGCTGGAACCGTAACCGATGGCCGACGTATCCTCGGAGAGGCGGATTCGAAGGCCCTGATCGACGCCTATGGCATTCGCGGCCCTCGGGAAACCTTTGCCGCAACCGCGGAAGCTGCGGCCGCTGCCGCCAATACAATCGGCTATCCTGTCGTGCTGAAGCTGGTTTCACCCGATGTCCAGCATAAGACGGAAGTCGGCGGCGTGGTCATCGATATCCGGGATAGTGCCTCCGTGGAGAGCGCGTTCGAACGAATTCGTACCAGCCTTTCCGCCGCCAGGCCGGATGCCGCCTTCGAGGGAGTTCTTGTCGCCGAACAGTTCGGAAAGGGCGTCGAAGTGGCGCTCGGCGTGCAATCGGATCCGGAAGTCGGCCCGGTCATCATGTTCGGCACCGGCGGCATACTGCTCGAGCTTTATAAGGACGTCGCCTTCGGTGCGGTCCCCCTTACCCGGGCACGGGCCGAGGAAATGGTTGCCAGAACGAAGGTGAGCCAACTGATCGCGGGCTTCCGGGGCAGCGCGCCATGCGACCACGATGCCGTCGTCGATGCACTTTTCGGCCTTTCGCGACTTGCTGCCGATCTTGGCGACCGGCTGGAGAGCATCGATCTGAATCCTGTCGTCGCTGTGCCGGGCCAAAAGGGGATCATTGCACTCGACGCGCTCGTCGTCTTGAAAGAGGAGGTAAGATGATGGACCCCTCGACGATCACGACCGCGCGTGAGGCAGAAATCGTCACGGTTACGCTCAATCGCCCCGACAAGGGCAATGCTTACGATGCAACGATGCTAAAGGAGCTGGATGCTTGCTTTGCAGCCCTAGCCGAAGATCCGGAGGTTCGCGTCATTGGCCTGCGCGGCAATGGTCGGCATTTCTGCACCGGAGCAGATGCATCTGGTAGCAAGCATCGTTCGGAAGGCGACGTGACTTTCAATCAGGTCCTCGCCCGGCTGGACAACCTGCCGAAGCCGTTGATTGCGGTGGTTCATGGCGGCTGCGTCGGTGGCGGGATGGCGATCGTCGCCTGCTGCGATGCCGTGCTTGCGCTTGAGGACTCTTTCTTTGCAATGTCCGAGTTGCGTGTCGGAATCGCTCCCTCGCCGCGATTTGCCGCGCTGATCACACGCGCCATCGGCAATAGGGCATTGCGCTATTACGGGCTCTCGGGCGTTCGCATGACAGCCGGCGAGGCCTGGAATTTGGGATTGGTCCATCAGGTCGTTGCGGCGGATGCCGTCGAAACGAAACTTGAAGCCCTTGTGGACTCGTTCCTGCACAATGCGCCAGGCGCTCTGGCCGATTTCAAGCAAACCCTGGCGGAATTCGCGAACCCTTCGCAGGAGAAGCTTTTCCCAATAGAAAGGGCAACGCCCGCCGGACTTGAGCGCTCCGCCGAAGCTATCGAGGGACTCGCCGCCTTTCGCGAGAAGCGCAAGCCGGCCTGGTACCGAAGGTAGGACCCGGCGGACGACATCGGATCTCATGAGATCGGTCCGGGAAGGACCGAATATTTACCTTGAAGGATTTGAAGATGAGGACGGCCAATCCATTTGCTCGCGAAGTCATGGAAATAGCTGAGAAAGAGACCCGTGGCTGGAAGATGATGATCGGGGGCCAATGGGTCGACAGCCGCTCCGGAAAGCGGACAAGGACGATCAATCCTTCCTATGACGAGGTTCTCGCCGAGGTGCCTGATGCAGGCGCGGAGGACGTCGACATTGCTGTTGCAGCTGCCAAGAAGGCCTTTCCTGCCTGGAGCCGGCTACATGTCGACGAGCGCGCGAAATATTTGAAGGCCTTTGCCGACGGCGTGCGCAAATGGGCCCGTGAATTCGGCATGCTCGATACGCTCGATAGCGGCAATCCCTTCACGGCAATGATCGACGATGCCAAAAAGGGTGCCGGGCTGCACGATTTCTTCTGCGGCCTCGGCATGGAGATCAAGGGCGAAACCATCCCGACGCCGGGCGGCGGGCTTAACTACACCCGTCCGACACCTTTCGGGGTTGTCGCCCGTGTCATTCCCTTCAACCATCCCATTTCATTCGCCGTCGGCAAGATCGCCCCGGCACTGGTCGCCGGCAATACGGTCGTGCTGAAGCCGGCCGAGCAAACGCCGCTTTCGGCACTTTTTCTCGGCCGGCTTGTCGAAGAGCATCTGCCACCCGGCGTGGTCAACATCGTCGTCGGCAACGGGCCGGATTGCGGCGGCCCTCTTGTCGCGCACAGGGACGTCCGGCGCGTGGCCTTTACGGGGAGCGTCGAGGTTGGCAGGGCGATCGTCAGTACCGCGGGCATCAAACCTGTCAGCCTGGAACTCGGCGGCAAGAACCCCCTCATCGTCTTTCCGGATGTCGATATCGGCAAGGCAGCGGCTGCGGCCGTCGCGGGGATGAATTTCACCCGATCGCAGGGACAGTCATGCGGCTCGAACTCGCGCGTCTTCGTGCATCGGGACATTCACGATGCATTCCTCTCGGAAGTGATTGCCTGCGTGGAGAAAATCAAAGTGGGCCTGCCGGAACTCGACGAGACCCAGATGGGTCCGGTCGTATCCCGCAAGCAATATAACCGCGTGATGCGCTATGTCGATCTGGGTCGAAACGAAGGCGCAGGCGTCGTTTACGGCGGAGCGCACTCCAAGGGCGCGGATCTGGAGTCCGGGTTCTTCATCGATCCGACGGTGCTTGACGATGTCAGGCACGGCATGAGCGTCGAGCGCGACGAGATCTTCGGCCCGGTCATGAGCGTCGTCACCTGGGATAGTGCGAACGCAATGCTCGACGAGGTCAATGACAGCGAATTCGGTCTCTGTGCGAATATCTGGACCAATGACCTGACCAACGCGTTGCGGTTCGCCGATGCGGTGGAATCCGGCTATATCTGGATCAATGGACACGGCAACAAGCGTTTTAAGGGAGCCCCCTTCGGCGGCTTCAAGAGCAGCGGCATCGGCCGGGAACATTCGACCGAGGAACTGCTCAGCTATACGCAGGTTAAGAACGTGAACATCTCATACTGAGCCTTTGAAAACCGGCCCGGCCTCTCACATGATACGCCGGGCCCAGGCGCCCGCAATATCGACATAGGCGTCGGCAAGCCCGTCGAGATAGGTCACGACCCGCGGATCATCCATCAAACCGCTGTGATGGCGCTGGCGCACCACATAAAGAATACGCGTCAATGCTGGACGCAGAATCCGGCGTCCTGCCAGGGTCCCCTCCCGCAACTCCTTGCAAACGACACCATAGGGCATCACGGATGCGACGGCGCCGCCCATGATCATCACCTTCATAGAGGTCAGCGAATGGACTTCGTAGGCGATGCGGGGGGTCAAGGCGAGCTTGCGGGCCTCAGTTTCGACGATGTGGCGAAGAACACTGCGCTCGCCGCCGATCACAAGGTCATGTTTCAACGCCTCGGAGAAGCTGATCGTATCGTCGTCCAGTCCTGCATTTGGCGCGGTGACGAGCAGTAGATCCTCTTCAAGAATGGCCTTTCGCTCCAGATCCGTCTGTTCATCGATATTGTTGAGAAAGCCGACATCGACCTGTCCCTGTGTCAGCGCGTCGAGCAATACCGCCGTACGCTCCTCCAGGACGCTGACGACGACGTTGGGTATGGTCTGCCCCGTATCGATCAGCCGATCGGGACCAAGAACAAGGATCATGCTGGAGTTCACGCCGATGCGCAGTTGCTCCGGCCTTCCCCTGCTCAGGACCTTCATCTCCCGCGTCGTCTGCTCGAGATCATCAAGAATGCGCTGGGCATGCTTGTAGAGCACCTTGCCTGCTTCCGTCGGCGTTACCCCCCGGGAATGCCGAACGATGAGCTCCACATTCAACTCCTCTTCGAGGCGCCGGATCTGCGCCCCCAGCGCGGGTTGCGCAAGGCGCAATATCTCTGCCGCTGCGGTAATATTTCCCGCTTCGACTATTTTACGGAAATAGGTAAGCTGACGAAAATTTATCGCTTCCTCCCTCGCGACGATCACGATTCAAGTCTCGCCAAACCTCAGATGTGCATGGGCTACGCGGTAAGTTTTACTTTGGACCGAAATTCTGCAGCGGAGCAAGAGCATTTGCTTCATCATGTTCCCTCCCCTGTTTCGATGAAAATCGAAAGACTGCCGGCATATGGCCTCGGCAATGCTATAAATCACTCTCAAATATTGGCCCTATGCGATCGAAAAGGCGCGCGGACAGTGCAATCCTCGCATCACTGGTTGTTGCTAGAACATTTGAAAATGCAATACGCGCATACCGATGCGCTGAAAGTCCTCAAAAAGATGATGCCACTCAACAGCTAGGCTAATCAGCGTGACTGTGTAGTGGACCAAGGTCCAAGGGCTCCCACTCTCGGTGCCTTCGCCATCCTCCATCCGTGCCTTTCGGAACGGGCAAGAACAAGCAGCCCTATGCCATTGCTATGAAGTCGGGAAAGCCCTTTGCCCTTGCCGGCGTCTGGGAAACATTCCGAGATCAGGCCGGCATCGAAATCCGCACGTTCGCCATCGTCACCTGCCCGGCGAACGAGATGATGGCTGCGATCCACGACCGCATGCCGGTCATTCTGCATCCCGAAGATCATCATCGCTGGCTCTCTCCAGAGCCGGATCCAAACGACCTGATGAAGCCGTTCCTGTCCGAACTGATGATGATGTGGCCGATCGACAGAAAAGTCGGATCACCGAAGACCGACGGCCCCGATATCATCGAACAGATCGACCCCGACACTGATCTGAGACTACCCAGCGACGTGCGGCAGCTTTTCTGAAGAGGCTCTGCAGTCCTCCGAGGGCCATTGTCATGCCCTCAGTACATCATCAGAGAGTGCTTGAAGAGTCCATGTCAGGCGCCAGAAGTCCGCTCTGCGCCTTGCTGATCATCCTTCTTTACTGAGTCCATCATTTGTCGGGGATAGTTAGTTCCGTTTCTTCTGTATCTACTACGAAGACCGCAAGGATCTTTGCATTTTCCGTCTCACTGGCATTTGCACTGACGAGGTGGTGGTCGCCAGGGGACTCAATCCAGTTTTCGCCGGTATTGTAGACCTTGAGCTCGCCATCATTGATCTGGCACTTGATGCGGCCCTCGATCACCGTTGCATAGATGAAGGCGCTCTTGGCATGTGTGTGCGAGGGATTAGATCCACCGGGACCGTATTCAACCAGGACGCCCCGCATGCTCTTCCCGGGAACGTTCGGAAGCTTGTGGTCGAAAACCGTGGTGACCTTGGCGTTATGCGGTTTGTCAGCGGCGAATCCGGTCCCAGCTACCAATGCGACACATATTGCAGCAACAGTGGGTCTGAACATGAGGCTTCTCCCTAGGTGATCGGGCCTTCGCAACCCTATGGCGAACCAAGCGCCTAGCTAGGTGCGTTCATTTTTGTCCCAAGGGACTGGCCCTGTTAACCGGAGGAACGTACCATGACCGTTGTCCGGCGGTAAGAGCACGTGCGTACGAAGCTCTCTCCTTACAAGCCCAACTGAACGGACAACCGTGCGCTTCCGCACAGGAACAAAGTTGTCTATTGAAGCAGCGGATCGAGTGGGTGGTGCCGTCCCTTCTTCCCGACTAGGTCCAACCGGCAAAGGGTCCGTTTCTGCCATGGCAGGCCCTTCTCGGTATCATGGCGCCTGGCAAAAGCCTACTTCGGTTCGGGCTGCTGGATTACCGCCGGAGGCGTGTCGCTCTTGCCGTTCCCTCGATCGAATGGTTGCACGACGAGGATATCCAGGACGGAGGCTATCATCGCCGCGATTATCAGCATCAACAATATTCTCATCAGCCGGCCCGAATTGAGTGCTCGCTTCAGCCTAACATTTGCAAATCCCACTTCGTTCCACGTTCCCGCGCGCTGCCGCAATAACTACTATCGCTGCGAGACGTTCGTCCCGCCGCCTTCGGACTGAAGTCCAAGCACGGAACCGTTTCTCATCTCCCTCGTTGATCCTCCAACTACAACGTGAGGAAAAAACAGTGAAAGCTTCTGATTGTCACCGCGACAGCACGTGTTTGACAAATCGGATACTTGGATGGAGATGAACATGAGAAAGCTCTTAATCACAGCCATTGTCGCGCTTACTGGATTGACGGGTACCGCAGCTCCAACGCTTGCCGATACCGTTTTCCGGGTTGGACCGAGCGGGGTCTATGTCGGTCCCGGCTATCACAGCTACCCGCGTTACCATCACCGTTATTATCGCGACCGTTACCGGCCGCAGAATGCCTCCTGCCACACGAAGAAGGAGCGATATTATAGCGAACGTCAGGATAGATGGGTCACGAGGTCGACCCGCGTTTGCTATCGATAGGGCGCGGTTGAAGGATCCCCCGCTTCGATGAATCGAATTGCGTTATCGCGCCGTGATGACAGGGGCGATGCGCTTCAAGGCATCGGCAGTGTAGCGGCGCTGTTCGACACCCTCACTGCCGCCTCTCCACGATGATGGGGCGGTGGCACGTTAGCTCTAATTGACGAGTTGATGCTGCACCGCGAACATGGCCTACTCATTCTTCCTCCGTTTTCAGGGAGCTAGGATGAATGTCGCTTGATGATTTCGACTTCTTTCCTGAAAACTTCAGGAGTCACATGGCTTACGCGCTTTGCGTCGCCGGCGCAGCCAGTGTCGGGTTGCAAGTTGGTCGCAAATCTATGAATCCCCTAGGCGTAGTAGCCCTTGGGGCCGTGGGTACCGTTGCGGGCCTCTATTTATGCAAACCAGTTTCCAACTATCTCAAAGACAAGCTGTTTGACCCCAGTGCAAAAATGTCAGAGCGAGAGTTTAGGGATCTCGTAAGGCAAGTTAGAACAGCATATCCGCATTTAAGCAGGGCTCAAATTTTCGATTTAGTAGCCCTCGCAAGAGAAGAAGCGGCTAGAAACCCGTTTAAATACCGGAGCAAAAAGCGCACCTCGGGCAGCTAGCTGATGGGGCGGTAGTTAGTTAAGAGCGCGTGCGGCGCGGCTGGTTCTCGTAAAAGCGATCGAGCCGTTTAATTAGCCCGTCAATGCGGTTGCCCACGCCTCCAGTGGCGCGAAGCAGTCGGGCGGTTTGCTCCTGCATCCCTGCCTTCGTCGCGAAGGTTTCCGCCGCATGAACCTTGTGTGCCGCCAGATCAGCAGATGCGTCATGCCCTTCGTCCACCAGCACTTTGGCGAGAGAACGTGCGAATTCGTTTGCAGGGTCGAGGACCGGCATTGGGAGGCTCCAATCAACGCCATTGGCCGCATGAGATCCGCGAAACTTGCTTTGAGCGCGGATACCGCTTCGCCTCCCGACCTTAGTGCCGAATGGAACAAGGCTCGCGATCCGGCCCGATGCCGCGCATACAGCCGTCGCTTCTGCCAGAAGAACAGCAATACCATTTTGCCCCTTGACTTAGAGTGCGCTCTAACCCCTAGCCTTGGAAGCGTCGTGGCGAAAGAAGACATCCATGAAGATTGGTGAACTGG